>DATHSP010000025.1:0-11351 GCA_035464075.1 Thermoleophilia bacterium
CGGGGCGGGCCCGTACGGGCCCGCCCCGGCCGCCCCGACGTTTGCGAAGTCGTTGCGCTGGCAAATAGTGGTCTAGGGCCCACTTATCTACACACCCGAGATCTGACGGCGCCCGGTCTCCGCAGACCCGCGATCGGGCGGTGACGTGATGGAGGCCGCCGCCCCCATGACGCCGGGCACTGCGACACCGAGCCGTGTGCCGCCGGTGCGACCGTCGCTGCCCGGCGCCGGCGCGTACGACCCGCGCGACATGCTCGACGAGGGATTGCGCATCGTCGACGCCGCCCGCGAGCGCGGTGTCGCCCTACGTCTGCTCGGCGGGCTCGCCGTGCGCGTCCACTGCGACCTGATCGCTTTCTGCGAGCGCGACTACTCCGACCTCGACATGGTGGGCCTCAAGGCGCAGCGGAAGCAGGTCATCACCCTCTTCCGCGACCTGGGCTACGAGTTCGACCTTCACACGATGCAGGCCACGCGCGGCCGTCAGCTTCAGTTCGTGCGCCCGTGCCGGCACGAGGAGGGCGGCTCCCCGGTGCACGAGGACGACCACGTCGACGTCTTCCTCGACACGTTCAAGATGGACCACGAGATCGAGCTGAAGGACCGGCTCACGCTGGACGCGTACACGATCCCGGTCACCGACCAACTGCTCACCAAGCTGCAGATCAACCGCGCCAGCGAGAAGGACGTGCGCGACACGCTCACCTTGCTCAAGGACCTGAAGCTTGCCGACGAGGAGGCGCCGGGCACGATCGGACTCCGTCGGCTCGCCGAGCCCTGCGCGAAGGACTGGGGCCTCTACCACGACGTCGAGCGCAGCCTCGACCGCTGCGCGGCCGCGCTCTCCGATTACCTGCTCACCGACGAGGAGGCCGCGCGCGTCCGTGACGGTCTGGCGCGAGTCCGCGCCGCCCTGGAGGCGGCGCCGAAGACACTCGCCTGGCGCGTGCGCGCGAGGGTCGGCGAACGCCGCCCCTGGTACGACGTCGTCGAGGAGCAGGGCGAAGAGCGCTGACCGGCGAGCGTCGCCGAGCCGGCCGGCCGCTGTCGCGGCCGCTGCGGCGTTTACGCCCCTCGACCCCCGGTCACGATCGTCAGCACCACCCCCTTCCGTTGACCCCATACCCCATGCAGAGTCGGGGAATCGGGCGCGCGTGCGCGGCTCGGTGTGGGATCACACGGGAAGCCCGACCTCCTCGTCGATGGTCGGTGGCGCCGTCGCGTCGTCCTCCTCGGGGAGGCGTGCGAGGCGGCCGTCTTCGAGCCAGATCCGCCGCGAGGCTCGGCTTGCCACCCAGGTGTCGTGGGTGACGAGGACGACGGTCTGACCGCGCTCGCGCCAGAGGCTCTCGAGCAGGCCGATGATGTCGTCGCGCGTGCCCTCGTCGAGGTTGCCGGTGGGCTCGTCGCCGAGGATCACCCGGGGCTCGCGCACCAGGGCGCGGGCGATCCCGACGCGCTGCTGCTCGCCGCCGGAGAGCTCGGAGGGCAGGTGGTGGCCGCGCTCGGCGAGGCCGACGTGAGCCAGTGCGGCGCGGGCCCGCGTGCGGCGCTCGTCGCCGGCGACGTGCCAGGGCACGAGCGCCGTCTCGACGTTCTCCTGTGCGGTGAGCGTGGGGATCAGGTTGAAGGACTGGAAGATGAAGCCGAAGGCGTGACTGCGGAGCTCGGCGAGGTCGCCCTCGCCGAGCTTGCCGAGGTCACGCCCGTCGTAGAGCGCCTGGCCGCCGGTGGGGCGGTCGAGGGCGCCGAGCATCTGCAGCAGGGTGGTCTTGCCGGAGCCGGTCGAGCCCTGGATGGCGAGGAACTCGCCGTCGGCGATCGTCAGGTCGACGCCGGCCAGCGCGTCCACGAGTCTGCGCCCCTGGGTGTAGCGCTTGGCGACGTCGGTGAGTTCGTAGAGCATCGTCGTCCTCCCGTTCAGTCGATCCTGCGGAGCGCGTCGGCGGGCCGCAGGCGGGAGGCGCGCCAGCCGCCGAAGGCGCCGGCGAGCAGCCCGCCGGCCACGGCGAGGCCGACGGCGATGAGCACGAGCTGGGCGCTCACGGGTGCCCCGAGCTCGACGGTGACCGTGCTTGCCGCCGTCAGGGCTTGGCGCGCGGCGCCGCCCATCGCGCCGCCCATGGCCATGCCGGGACCCATCGTCTCTGCCGCCGTGGTGCCGACGCTGGCCTCGAGGGCGGGCGAGAAGCGCGTGATCAGCCAGGCGCCGGCGACGCCGATGACCACGCCGATGAGCCCGCCGGCGACGCCCTGGACGAGCGACTCGCCGAGGACCTGGCCGACGATGCGGCGGCTGCGCCAGCCGAGCGCCTTGAGCGTCCCGAACTCGCGCACGCGGCGCGAGACGGACGAGACGGTCAACAGGCTGGCGACGAGGAAGGCGGCGATCAGGGCCGCCGCTGAGAGCCACGTGCCGAGCTGGTCGGCGAGCTTCGAGGCGCTCGCGAGCGAGCCGCTCACCTGCTCGGCGAGGTCCTCGGCCGTCGTGACCGTGGCCGTGGGGAAGACGGTCTCGATCGACTCCTGGACGCCGCCGATGTGCTCGGCGCTGTCGGCCTGCACGTAGATGTGGCTGACCCCGTCCTCGTCGGCGAGCTTCTGCGCCCGCGCGAGGGGGATGTAGAGGTTCGAGGTGCCGCTCGACGAGGTCAGCAGGCCGACGATCTCGTACTTGACGCCGTCGATCTTGAAGGTGTCGCCGACGGCGAGGTCGTTCTGCCGGGCGTAGCCGCTCTCGACCAGCATGACCTTGGCGTCGGTCTCGTCACCCGCGAAGGTGCGCCCGTCGACGATCTCGGCGGAGCTCAGGGGCCCGATCGCCTGCTGCACCACGTCGATGCCGGCGACCGAGTACGTCTCGACCTCGATCGGTGCCTGGGAGGGCATCACCTCGGGCGTCTCGCCCTCCCCGGGCGCCTGTCCCTCACCCTGCCCGGGGACCATCTCGGCGAACTCGCCCTCGACGTGCATGACGGTGAGCGTGAGGCCGCCGGCCGCCGCCGCGACGTCGTCGAGGGCGGCGACCTCCTCGATCCTGTCCTCGGCGATGACCTGCTGGCCGCGCGAGGTCATGACTCGATCGCGGGAGAAGCGCTCGCCTTGCTCCTCACGCTCGCCGGGGTTCATGCGGAACTCGGCGGGACCCCCGGTCCCCTCTTCGGCCGCGCGCGTCACGGTGATGTCGGTGCCGACGCCGTAGAGCGACTGGAGCACCTCCTCCTGCGCCTCGCCCACCCCCGTGGCGTACGCGCTGACCGCGACCACGAGGCCGACGCCGACCGCCAGGCCGAGGGCGGTGAGCAGGGCCTGGCGGTGTCGCCGGCGCAACTCGCGGCAGATGTAGGTGAAGAACATCGGCTCCTCCTCGTGCGGCACGCGTCCCGGGCCGGACCGTCCGGGGGCGCACGTTTTCGCTTCCTCCGGCGTCGGTTCTACAGGGGCGTGGTGGGAGGCGCCTGAGGCCCTACTGTGAGGTGTCTGTGGACACCGTTGGCTGGGTCCCTCCAACGGGCGTCACATGACAGTCACAGCAAACTCACAGAGAATCGGCCTAGAATCGCCAGGCGCAGGCACAGGCCAAGGAACAGGCCAAGCCACAGGCACAGGCACAGGCACGGCATGAGGAGTCGGGGGTGGAAGGGACGGCGGTGGACGACACGACGCGCATCCTGGTGGTCGACGACGAGCAGAGCATCACCGAGCTGCTCACGATGGCGCTGCGGTATGAAGGCTTCGAGACCGCGGCGGCTCACGGGGGGCGCGAGGCGCTCGACCTCGTGGCCTCGTTCCACCCGCACCTGGTCGTCCTCGACATCATGATGCCCGACCTCGACGGCTTCGAGGTCGCGCGGCGACTGCGGGCCGAGCGCCAGCAGGTGCCCATCCTCTTCCTGACCGCGCGCGACGGCGCCGAGGACAAGGTGCGCGGGCTCACGATCGGCGGCGACGACTACGTCACCAAGCCGTTCAGCGTCGAGGAGCTCGTCGCCCGCATCCGCGCCATCCTGCGCCGCACGCTCGGCGAGCAGCGCGACAGCGGTCGTCTGACGTTCGCCGACCTGGAGCTCGACGAGGACACCCACGAGGTCCTGCGCGGCGGCCGGGCCATCGACCTGACGCCGACCGAGTTCAAGCTCCTGCACTACCTCATGCTCAACCCCCGCCGCGTGCTCACCAAGGCGCAGATCATGGACCGCGTCTGGGACTACGACTTCGGGGGGCGGGCGAACGTCGTCGAGACCTACATCAGCTACCTGCGCAAGAAGGTCGACGCCGAGGGCCCGCCCATCATCCATACCGTGCGCGGCGTCGGCTACAGCCTGCGGCTGCCGAGGGACTGAGGCGGGGTGCGCCCGACCGCACATCGGCCCCGCCCGACCGAGCTTCGGGTGCGCACGACCGCACGTCGGGTGCGCACGACCGCAGCTCGCCCGCGGCGCTCGCGGGTGACGGCGTGGCGACGCCCCCTCGCCGTGGCGGCTGAGCGATGACACTCCGCCTGCGCCTGCTGCTCGCGCTCGTGGGCCTGGTCGCGGCCGCGCTGCTGGTCGCCGACGCCGCGACCTACTTCTCCCTGCGCTCGTTCCTCGTCGACCGCGTCGACCAGCAGCTCAGGGAGGCGCGCACGCCGGTCGGTTTCGACCTTGCCGCCGACGCCCAGCTGCCCGACGTGCAGCCGGGCGGGGACACGCGGCGTGCGCGCCAGCTGCCGCCGGGGACCTACGGCGAGCTGCGCGACGCGGAGGGCGAGACCCTCGCCGCGGTCACCTACTCGTACAGCGACGTCGAGCAACCGACGCCGGCGCTGCCGGCGCCGTTGCCCGGCGCCGCCTACGCCGGCATCACGCTCTTCACGACCGGCTCCAGTGCCGGCGAGAGCGTGCGCTTCCGCGTCCTGGTCCAGGGGTTCCCCGACATCGAGCGCGTGTTCATCGTGGCCGTGCCGCTGACCGACGTGCAGCAGACGCTGTCCCGGCTGCTGCTGATCGAGCTGCTGGTGACCGTCCTCGCGCTGGCCGGGCTCGGCACCCTCTCCTGGTGGCTGGTCAAGCGCGAGCTGCGGCCGCTGGAGGCGATGGCGACGACGGCGGGGGTCATCGCCGCCGGCGACCTCTCGCGCCGCGTCGAGCCGGCCGAGCCGAGGACCGAAGTGGGCCGGCTCGGCCTGGCCCTCAACCGCATGCTCGAGCAGATCGAGCAGGCCTTCGAGGAGCGGCGCCGCTCGGAGGAGAAGCTGCGGCGATTTGTCGCCGACGCCTCGCACGAGCTGCGCACCCCTTTGACCTCGGTCCGCGGCTACGCGGAGGTCTTCAGAC
Organism: Thermoleophilia bacterium; assembly: GCA_035464075.1. Taxonomy (GTDB): domain Bacteria; phylum Actinomycetota; class Thermoleophilia; order UBA2241; family UBA2241; genus UBA2241. The sequence continues at coordinate 5,319 of DATHSP010000025.1, forward strand.
GCGGGGCGCGCGACGACCCTGAAGACCTCGAGACGGCGATGCGCCGCATCGAGGACGAGTCGCGGCGCATGGGCGTCATGGTCGACGAGCTCCTGCTGCTGGCGCGGCTCGGCGAGGGCCGCACGCCGGAGCGCGCGCCGGTCGACCTGGCCCGCGTCGTGGCCGACTGCGTCGGCGACGCGGGCCTCGCCGCCCCGGAGCGCGCCGCCGACCTCTCGCTCGAATCGCCCGAGTCGCTCCTCGTCACCGGCGACGACGCCCAGCTCCGTCAGGTCGCCGCCAACCTCGTCGGCAACGCCGTGCAGCACACGCCGGAGGGCACGCCGATCCGCGTACGACTCGCCCTCGAGGGCGGGCAGGCGCGGCTCAGCGTCGCCGACGAGGGACCCGGCCTCGCGCCCGAGCACGCCGCCCGCGTCTTCGAGCCCTTCTACCGCGCCGACCCGTCGCGCGCCCGCGAGACGGGTGGCGCCGGGCTGGGGCTCGCCATCGTGGCGGCGATCGTCGCCGACCACGGCGGCACGGTGGCCGTCGAGTCGGTCGAGGGCGAGGGCGCGACCTTCACCGTGCGGCTGCCGCTCCGCCCGGCCCTCGCGCCGGAGGGCGGCGGCAGCCCCGCCGTGTCGAGCGGCGGCGGCAGCCCCTCCGCAACGGGCTCCTCTGCCGCCGACACGCCGCCGGGCGGCGGCACCTCCGCATCGACCTCCGCCCCCGCCGACTCATCGCCCTCCGCAGACTCTCCGCCCTCCGCCGACTGATCGCCCTCCGCCGACTGATCGCGTCCCGCGAGGCCTTCTCAGCATCCTCACAGCTGACTCCAAGGGCCCGTCAAGTTCGGTGGTCTAGCCTGCACGCATCCTGTAGCGGCCGACCGTCCCCCCCAGCGGCCGACCGTCCCCCGACAGCGACCGGCGGGAGTGTGCGATGAGAGCCCCCACCAAGGCCATGACGAACTACGTCGTCGACCTGATCATCGCGGCCGCCTTCATCGGCGCAGCCGTCAGCGGCATCGTCTTCCTCCTGCCCACCGCCTGGGTCAGCACGAGCCGCGGTGACCCCGCCATGCTCGGGGTCGGCATGGCCGTCTGGCGCACGCTGCACGAGTGGAGTTCGCTGATCATGATCGGCGGCGTGCTGCTGCACACCGTCCTTCACTGGCGCTGGGTGGTGGCGATGACGAAGAAGGCCTTCGCTCCGCCGCGTCGCGAGCGCCGCGCGGCCGCCCGGCCGCATGCGGTCCGCCCTGACGCGGCCCGCCCCGGCGCGGCGCTCCCGGATATCGCACGTCCGGTCCCCGTCGCTCTCCAGCCGGTCGACGCCGGCCCACCCTCGGCGCCGGGTGCGGCTCTCCAGCCGCCTGGCTCCAGCTCACAGCTGCCCTTCGGCGGGGGTCCCCGGACGGTCGCCGACGCCTCGTCGCCTCCCGCGGTCGTCGTCTACCGCTGCGACGAGGCCCGCCCGCGGCGGCGCACACGGCGTGAGGTGCTGGCCGGCCTCGGCATGGTCGGGGCCGCGGTCGTGACCGGCGGGCTCGCCGGCCGCGCACTCGCCGACCAGTGGCTCGAGCGCTCGGCAAGCGCCGAGGGCGTGGGCGGCGACGAAGAGTCCGGCAGCGGCGAGGCTCTGGCGTCGAGCGACGACGGCCTTTCCGCGAGCGACGGGTCGTCAGTCGCGGACGATACCTCCTCGGACGGCGCCGCGACGGGCGACGGCGCGGGATCGTCGAGCTCCCTCACCGCCGACCGGGTCGTCATCGACGAGGGGCGCTGCAACGGGTGCGGGCACTGCCTGCCCTCGTGTCCCTACGGTGTCTTCGACTGGGGCGGGTCCGTCGCCGTCGTCGCCGACGCGAACGCCTGCCGCCTCTGCGGGCGCTGCCTGCAGGTCTGCCCGACGACCGCCATCACGCTGAACGCCTGAACGGGGTGGCGCGGGGCAGGGCGAGCGGGTGCCGGCCCGCCCCGCGTCGCCCCCCCACGCCACCCCGCCCCGCGTCGTCGGCACGCCCAGCCCGCCGACACGCACCACCTCGCACCGCGTCGTAGGCACGTGCCACCCGTCGGCACGTGCCACCCGCCGACACGGCGTGACCATCCGCGAGCCGGGAACAAGGCCAGAATACGCAACGACAGACCGGGTCGGCCGGAGCCGCGTGCACGCGGAGGCGGCGCGGACGTCGGGCGGCACCTCAGGCGTCGGGCGATGGCCCAGGTCTGAGGCGGCGACGCCGTCCCGGCCACGGAGGGCACCATGGACAAGCCCGTGATCCTCGCCGTCGATGACGACCTCGCCAGTCTGGCCATCATCGAGCGCGAGCTGAAGAAGCGCTACCGCGACGACTACCGCATCGTCGCCAAGCAGTCGGCAGCCGACGCCCTCGACACCATGCGGCGCTTGCACGAGGAGGATCAGCAGCTCGCCGTCGTGCTCGCCGACCAGTGGATGCCGGAGATGCCGGGTGTCGAGTTCCTCGGCGAGACGCGGCTGATCGACCCGCTCGCCAAGCGCGTCATGCTGGTCGCGTGGGGCGACCCGAGCGCACCCGAGGCGATCTTCCACGGCTGCGCCTACGGCCAGATCGAGTACTTCCTCGCCAAGCCGTGGCACGGCTCGCCGGACGAGCAGTTCCACCACGAGATCGCCGATCTGCTCTACCAGTGGTCGAGGACGCACCGCCCGGTCTTCGAGGCGGTCAAGGTCGTGGGCGAGCAGTGGTCGCGCCGCTCGCACGAGCTGCGCGACCTCCTGCAGCGCAACGGCATCCCGTACGGCTTCTACGCGGCGGACTCCGAGGAGGGCCGGGAGCTGCTCCTCGACAACGGCCTCGGCGCGTCGGCGCGCCTGCCGGCCGCGGTCGTCTTCGGCGGCAAGGTACTCGAAGACCCCTCGAACCGCGCACTCTCGGAGGCGCTCGGCGTCCAGAGCCGTGCCGATGCCGGCGGCGAGTGCGACCTCGTCGTCATCGGCGCCGGCCCGGCCGGCCTGGCGGCGGCGGTGTACGGGTCTTCGGAGGGCCTCGCTACGGTCGTCGTCGAGGGCGAGGCCCTCGGCGGCCAGGCCGGTCAGAGCACCATGATCCAGAACTACCTCGGCTTCCCCGCCGGTATCAGCGGCGAGGAGCTCACGGCACGCGCCTACCAGCAGGCCTGGGAGTTCGGCACGCAGTTCCTCTTCGCCAACAGCGCCGTCGACATCACGCCGAAGGGCGACCGGTACACGGTGGCCCTCGCCGACGGCAGCGAGCTGTGCGCCTCGGGTGTCATCGTCGCCAGCGGCATCTCGTACCGCCGTCTCGAGGCGCCGAGTCTCGAGGCGCTGATGGGGGCCGGTGTCTTCTATGGCTCCGTCTCGAGCGAGGCGCGCGCCCTCGGCGGGGACGACGTCTTCGTCGTCGGCGCCGGCAACTCGGCCGGCCAGGCGGCGCTTCACCTCGCGCGCTACGCGCGCAGCGTCACGCTCGTGGTGCGGCGTGACGGTCTCGAGGACACGATGTCGCACTACCTGATCACGATGATCGAGCGCACCCCGAACATGCACCTCATGCCGCGCAGCGAGGTGGTCGACGGCGACGGCCCGGGTCGCCTGACCCACATCACGGTCAGGAACCTCGAGGACGGAACGGAGGCGACGGTCGCGGCGCAGGCCCTCTTCGTCATGATCGGCGCCACGCCGCACACGGAGTGGTTGCCCGAGGCGATCGCCCGCGACAAGGACGGGTTCGTGCTGACGGGGAGCGACCTGGTGCCGAAGGCCGACGACGGTCACGGTGGAGGGCTGCTGTGGACGCCCGAGCGGCCGCCCTATCCCCTTGAGACCAGCCTGCCCGGCGTGTTCGCCGTCGGCGACGTCCGGCGCGGCTCGGTCAAGCGGGTGGCGGCGGCCGTCGGCGAGGGCGCGATCGCCGTGCGCTACCTGCACGAGTACCTGGCGGCTCGACGGCTGGAGCGCGCGGCGGCCTGAGCGCGCGGTCGCCCGACCGCGCGGGCTGCGCGGCGTCGGGTCGCGGCGAGGCTGCCGTCGGCCGCCTCGCCGCTCAGCCGGCCTTCTGACTTGCCTCTGACTCAAAACCAGCGGTAGGGTTGAGAGCGGACTTACCATCGAGCGATCGGGGGGATACCGGATGGATCGAAGTCTGCGAGTCACTCTGCTCCTTGCCCTGGCGGCGCTGCTGCTGCTCGTCGCGGCCGTCCCGGCGATGGCCGCCGACGAGGTCGTGGTCACGGCCGAAGGGCCCGACGTGTGGTTCCAGTACGGCGACGGCGCCGCCGACGCCATCAAGGCCAACCTCAAGACGTTCTGGGGCGTGGCCAAGCGCTCCGGGACCAGCAAGGCGAAGCTGATCGCCGAGGCGCGCGCCGCCAGGGGCGGGCTCGACCCGGTCTGGGTCGACGCGATCCGCTCGGCGGCGGCCGGCGCCGACGTCCGCTTCCGCGACCTGCTGGCCTTCAACTTCGCGCGCAGCACGATGATCCAGACCGGCGCCTGCACCAACTTCGTGGCGGCCGGATCGGGTACCGAGGGTGACTACGTCATCGTCTCGAAGAACCGCGACCTGCAGGGCGTCCAAGTGGTCTTCTTCGTCGCCCCGGCCGAGGGCTACCGCTACATCGGCATGATGACCGCCGGCGAGGTCGGCGTCTCACAGGGCATCAACGAGAAGGGCGTCGCTATCGGTCACAACTGGATGCCGGTCGACGAGTACTTCGAGGGCGGCCTCACCCCGTTCGCGATCAACGAGCAGGTGCTGACCGGTTGCGCGACGGCCGAGGAGGCGGTTGCCCTCATCAGCGCCGTCGATCACTACGAGGGCTCGACCTTCCAGGTCGGCGACGGCGAGCGCGCGGCGATGATCGAGGCGGTCCCCGCGTACTTCGCGGACCAGGGTGTGCCGACGACCGTCGTGCGCTGGGTCGACGACGGCGCCGAGGCGCACACCAATCACTACATGTACGAGCCCTACTACTCGATGGTCATCGCCGGCGAGTTCGGCAACATGTGGTCCTCGTCTATCGGGCGGCAGGATCGTGCCGACGAGCTGCTCGACGAGCTCGGCCACGTGGTGAGCCCGTCCGCACAGATGGCGATCAACCGGGACTTCGAGGGCTGGGGCATGCGCAACCGCGTCATCGAGCTGCGCCGGGCGCACCCCGAGATCCCCAGGGACGTCTGGAGCTACGGCTGGTCCGGTCTCTCCATCTGCAACATGCGGACCGTGTCGTCGAGCGTCTTCGTTCTGGGCGCGGAGCGGCCCGACCTGGCTTCGGCGATGTGGGCCAGCATCAACAACCCCGGCTTCTCGCCGTACACGCCGTTCCACACGGCGCTGCTCGCGGACGTCGACGTCGCCCCGGCGGCGCTGCCCGACTACTGCGACGGCAGCGCCTGGGAGGCTGTCCAGGACGTCATGAAGAGCCATCTGTACGAGTACGGCGACCTGCCGCCGCTCTTCCTGCCGTGGGAGCTCGCGGCGCTCGCCGAGGCGACGTCGCTCGAGGCCGACGCACAGGTGAGCGGCGACGGCTCGGCGCTCGTGGCGCGGGATCTCGAACTCGCCCGCGAGGCCCAGGACATCATCGGCGGGCTGTTGCCGTGACCGTGCGGCTCGCGGTCGCTCCCGGGCGGTCCGCGAGCACAGAATGACCCCGGGGCGGGGGGGCCGCAGGCCGCCCCGCCCCGTTCGCCGCCGCCCGACCTCGCGGTCCCCCCTTCTCCCGAGCTGGACGTCTGCTAGGCTTTGGCCTCGGTGTCGCCGCAGGGAGGTGGCTCGTCCGTGGACGTGTCTGACGCGCTCATCGTCACCGCCAGGGTCGGCGGGATCCTCGTCGGGGCGTTCATCCTCGAGCGCCTGGTGCGCTACAGCATCTCGCGCTTCGTGAAGCGGCTGATCGCCGACCAGGAGGCTCGCGACGCGGCGCGCGAGCAGCAGGAGGAGACCCTCGAGGCCGGCGCGGCGCGGCAGTACCTGGCGCCGCTCCGACTGCGGCACCGGGCCGAACGCAGCGAGCGTCTCAAGCAGCGCGCCGGAGCGCTCGG
>DATHSP010000026.1:0-4077 GCA_035464075.1 Thermoleophilia bacterium
AGCCGCGCGCCCCCGCGGCCGCCCCGTCGATCGCGGCCAGGTCGTACGGCTGACCGCAGGTCATCTTGCCCTCCGGGCAGTCGCCGTGCACGCAGCCGGGGCCACTGCCCTCGAAGAGCACCGGCGAGACGGCGCGCACGAGGCGGCGCATCTCCCAGGCGAGGGCGTTGATCTCCCACTGCGCGCGGCGGCAGCAGCGCACGGCGAAGAAGTGGCGCAGCTCCCGCGCGTTCATGGTGACCACGATCTTGGTCTCGGCGGCGTTGGGCAGAACGAAGCGCGCGTCCTCCTGGACAGACTCCTTGCCGCGTCCCTCCGCCAGGCCGAGCTCGACCAGGCGGTCGTAGGCGGCGCGGGCGTGGTCCATCGCCGCGAGGAAGACCTTCTCGGCCTCGGCGTTGGCGGCGATGGTCGGCGGCACGACGAAGCTGTCGGCCGACCCGAAGTTGACGTAGCGCTGCGACTGCTGGTTGTAGGAGGCGACGCGGTGTCGCACGAGCTGGTGCGTGCAGGCGCGCGAGACGCCGTCGACGGCGAAGCTGAACGAGGCGTGCTCGAGGGCCGAGTGATGGCCGCTGCGCACGAGGATGCGCACGAGCTTGGCGACCTCGTCGTCGCTCATGCCCCCCTTGAGATCCGCGGCCGAGACCGGCGCGTAGCAGAGCCGGCCGGCGATCGCGACCGCGCGGTCGGGATCGGGCGTGTGCTCGAGAAGGGTGACCTGCTGTTCGGCAGCCACGACGCCGCTCAGACCTTCGAGCCTTGCTTCTTGGCGATGCGGCGCTGGAAGCGCTCGACCCGGCCACCCGAGTCGACCAGCTTCTGCTTGCCGGTGTAGAACGGGTGGCACTGCGAGCAGAGCTCGACGTGCAGCTCGGGCTTGGTGCTGCGCGTGGTGAAGGTGTTGCCGCACGAGCAGTGCACCGTCGCCTCGACGTAGTTGGGGTGGATGTCCTTCTTCATCTGTACGGATCCCTTCTTGCGGTCATCCGGGAGCGGCGTGCCCGGCCACGACGGGCCGGAGCGGTATGGTAGCACGAACCCGGGCGGGCCGACGAGCCCGAGCGCACCATCCGCGCCTCGGGCATCGCGCCCGGACCGGAGACGCACCGAGCCGGAGAAGCAGACGCGCCGGGCCCGAGCCGGTGCAGCGGACGCGGCGGCGCGCCGCCGCCCCGCCGTCAGCGCGAGTTCTTCTGCAGCGCGCTGAGGAACTCGGCGTTGCTCTTGGTCTCGCGCACCTTCTTGATGAGGAGCTCGATGGCGGCCGCCGGGTCGAGCGAGTGCAGCACCCCGCGGAGCTTCCAGACGGCGGCCGCCTCGGCCGCGTCCATGAGCAGCTCCTCCTTGCGGGTGCCGGTCATCTCGATGTCGATGGCCGGGAAGATGCGCTTGTCGTCCAGCGTGCGGTCGAGGCGGATCTCCATGTTGCCGGTGCCCTTGAACTCCTCGAAGATGACCTCGTCCATGCGCGACCCGGTGTCGACCAGGGCCGTGGCGAGGATCGTCAGCGAGCCGCCCTCCTCGATGTTGCGCGCGGCGCCGAAGAACTTCTTCGGCGGGTAGAGCGCGGTCGAGTCGACGCCGCCCGAGAGGATGCGCCCCGAGGCCGGCGTGGTGAGGTTGAAGGCGCGCGCCATGCGGGTGATCGAGTCGAGCAGCACGACCACGTCCTTGCCCATCTCGACCAGGCGCTTGACGCGGTCGAGCACGAGCTCGGTGACCTGGACGTGGTTCTCGGAGGGCTGGTCGAAGGTCGAGGCGACGACCTCGCCGTCGACCGAGCGCTGCATGTCGGTCACCTCTTCGGGGCGCTCGTCGACGAGCAGCACGAAGAGGTCGATCTCGGGGTTGTTGGTGGCGATCGAGTTGGCGAGCTTCTTGAGGATCGTCGTCTTGCCGGCCTTGGGCGGCGAGACGATGAGGCCGCGCTGCCCCTTGCCGATGGGGCACATGAGGTCCATGATGCGCGCCGCCGTGTCGTGCTCGGGGGTCTCGAGGCGCAGGCGCTCCTCGGGGAAGAGCGGCGTGAGTTGCTCGAAGACGGGGCGCTTGCGCGCCGACTCGGGGTCGATGCCGTTGACCGTGTCGATCTTGAGCAGGGCGCTGTACTTCTCGTTGTCCTTGGGCTCGCGGACCTGACCCTCGATCTTGTCGCCGCGGCGCAGGCCGAAGCGCCTGATCTGCGAGAGCGAGACGTAGACGTCGTGGTCGCCCTGGGCGTAGCCGCTGGTGCGCAGGAAGCCGAAGCCGTCGGGCAGCACGTCGAGGATGCCGAGGCAGGGGATGGGCGGACCTTGGGGGCGCTGCTCGCGCGGCTCGCGCTGCTCGCCCTTGCCGCGCCGGCGCTGGTCGCGGCCGTGCGGGCGGCCCTGCTTGTCGGGGCGCTTGTCGGCCGGACGGCCCCCGGCGGGCGCCTCGCCCTTCTCTTCGGTCGGAGCCTGGGCCGCGGTCTCGGCGGCGCCGTCGGGCGACGTGTCGGCACTCGGAGCCGCCGGCGGGGCCGCCGTGCCGGCGGCGGATGCCGCCTTCGCGGCCGAAGCCGTGTCGGCGGCGGGTGCCGCGATGTCGGGAACCGCGGGCTTCGCGGGTGAAGGTGCCGCGGTCGTCGCCGCGGCGGAGCCGGCGGGCTCGGCGGCGGTCGTGATCTGGTCTGTCTGGTCTTCGGTCATGTCCTCACTCGTTCGATGGTCCCTGTCTCGGCGGCATGGGGCGCGGTCGGGACGATCGGCCACCCTCTGTCGCTCCCTCACGCACGTGACCGCCTGACCTGGGTCCCCCTAGGGCGACGTGACGCGTGAAGAGTTGGGTGGTGTCGGCGAAACGCACGACGGCACTGCGCGTGCATGCTGCTGAAGCCCATGGCGAGCTTCGCAGGGGAGTATCGCACATCGTCCGTCAAATTCCCACTACTTCGGATGGAGGCCACCTGGCTGGTCTCGACGGGGCCGCCCCACGGGTGTGCCGCACCCTCGCCGCGCAGGCGAGGATGAGGAGCGTCGAGCGGGGCATGGAGTATATCGGCGAGGCGGCGCGGAGCTGTAGACCCGGCGCCCTCAGGGCGCCGTCGGCGCGGCGGGCCGGCGGTACTCGCCGACCGCGGCCAGCACAAGCTCGAGCACCTCCTTCACGCACACGTCGAGGCTCTCGTTCTCGATCACCGGCACGCCCTGTTCCTCGGCGCAGGCGACGATGTACTTCTGGATGCGGCGGATCTGGGCGAAGTGCTCGACGTAGCGCCGCAGCGGCCGGATGCCGGCGGTCTCGTACTCGCGCACGGCGAAGTGGCCGCGGTGGCGGTCGCGGTCGCCGACCGCGAGCACGAACGGGACGATGAGCGCCTCCGGCCAGCGCGAGAGGTCGAGGAAGCCGGGCACGATGTGGACGCCCTCGATGACGACGCTGTGCGCCTCGGCGACGCTGCGCTCGATGAGCGCGCCGACGCCGACCGACACGGCCTTCGTCTGGTCGACGAAACCGGTCCGGCTCAGCTCGCTCGAGCCGGGGCCCGGCACCTGGACCGGCTGCCCGGCGTCGAACGAGGAGGTGTGGATGGTCGGCATCAGGTCGCGGGCGAAGAAGGCGCGCATGACCTGGCGCACCATGTCGGTCGACGCCACGCGGGTGATGCCCAGCCGGTGGGCGAGCTGCGTGGCCAGAGTGCTCTTCCCCACTCCGGTGGCGCCGCCGATGAGGATCACGACCGGCACCTCGTTGCGGCGCAGCGACTGCCACTGGTCGATGCGCTCGATCAGGAGGTCGCCCTCGGCGTTCCCGAGCGTGCGGCGGGCGATCGTGCGGAGCTGGCGGCGCGAGACGGCCGTGTGCCCGCGCCGCTTCTCCGAGCGCTCGACGGCCGCCGCCACGCTGTACGCCTGCTCGGGCGCGAGGCCCGTCGCCATGAAGGCCTGCGCCATCAGGCCCTTCGAGAAGGGGACGCCCTGCTCGCCGACGACGACGAGCTCGTCGGCGCTCATGAGGAGCGCTCCCCGTGGCGCGCGAGGCACCGCGCGCCGAGGTCGCCGAGGGCGGCGTCGAGGACGCCGCCCTCGGCGATCGGCGCGTTGTCGCAGAAGA
>DATHSP010000027.1:0-1625 GCA_035464075.1 Thermoleophilia bacterium
CCTGGCGGGCCCTGAGCGCGACCCAGACCGGCATGGTGCGCTACTACGTCGGCGCCGCGGCGGCCGGGGCCGTGACCCTCGTCCTGCTCGTGCTGGTGCTGTCGTGACGCTGCTCGCCTACATCCTCGTGCCGGCCCTCGCGGCGCCGCTCGCCTGGCTGCTCGGCCGGCGCTCGCCGGCCGCCGGCCGCTGGACCGCCGTCGCCGGCACGGCCCTGCCGCTGGGGCTCGTCGTCGCGCAGTGGATCGGGGCGGCCGACCGCCTCTCGGGCGCCGCCCTGACCGGCGCCGCGGCGGCCGGCGACGCCGGCCACCTCGCCGAGCTTCGCCTCGAGTGGATCCCGCAGATCGGCGTCACCTTCCTCCTCGTGGCGGACGGCCTCACGCTCGTCCTCCTCACCCTCACCTTCGCCCTCGGCCTGCTCGCCGTGCTCTCCTCCTGGCGCGGGGTCAGCGACCGCGTCGGCTTCTTCCAGTTCTTCCTGCTCTGGACGGTCGCGGCGATGGCCGGCGTCTTCCTCGCCTTCGACCTGTTCCTCTTCGTCTTCTTCTTCGAGATGATGCTGGTGCCGATGTACTTCCTCATCGCGATCTGGGGGTACGAGCGGCGCGTCTACGCGGCGATCAAGTTCTTCCTCTTCACCCAGGCCAGCGGTCTGCTCATGCTGGTCTCGATCCTCGCCCTGTACTTCATCCACGAGCGCGCGACCGGGGTCTACACCTTCGAGTTCACCGAGCTGCTGGGGACCGAGATGGGGAGCGGCACGGCGATGCTGCTGATGCTGGGCTTCTTCGCCGCCTTCGCCGTCAAGCTGCCCGCCGTGCCGGTGCACAGCTGGCTGCCCGACGCCCACACCGAGGCGCCGACGGCGGGCTCGGTGCTGCTCGCCGGCGTGCTCATCAAGGTCGGCGCCTACGGGATGCTGCGCTTCATGGTCCCGCTCTTCCCCCAGGCCTCGTTCGACCTGCGCCAGGTGGTCTTCGCCCTCGCCGCCGTGGGCATCGTCTACGGGGCGGTGCTCGCGTGGGCGCAGCGCGACCTCAAGCGCCTGGTCGCCTACACGAGCGTGAGCCACATGGGCTTCGTGCTCATGGGCATCTTCGCCTGGAACGAGCTCGCCCTGCAGGGCGTGGTGCTCGAAGTCGTCTGCCACGCCTTCTCGACGGGCGCTCTCTTCATGCTCGTCGGCTCGCTTCAGGAGCGCCTGCACACCCGCGACCTGACCCGGATGGGCGGTCTCTGGGGGACGGCGCCGAAGATGGGCGGCACGGCGACGGTCTTCGCCCTCGCCTCGCTCGGGTTGCCCGGGCTGGGCAACTTCGTCGCCGAGTTCCTGATCCTCGCCGGCGTCTGGCAGGTGAGCCGCTGGGCGGCGGTCGTCGGGGCCCTGGGCCTGGTCTTCGCCGCCGTCTACTCACTGTGGCTCGTGCAGCGCGTCTTCCACGGACCGAACGAACACGACTGGCGGGTCGCCGACTTCGGGGCGCGCGAGCTGGGCATGTTCGGGGCGATGATGGCGGCGCTGGTGGCCCTCGGCTTCTACCCGCAGCCGCTGATCACCTCGGCGCGGCAGGCGCTGGAGACGGGCCGTGCCCGGGCGGATGTAAGCCTGGAGGCGCAGGCGG
>DATHSP010000028.1:0-1507 GCA_035464075.1 Thermoleophilia bacterium
CGGCGCCCCGCGCAGCGCCTCCTCGGCCTCGCGCAGGCTGAGGCCGAGGTTCTGCAGCGCCGAACGCGCGGCCACGAACGTGTCCACGCGCCCCCCGGCCGGCGCGCCCGCGGCGGGGGCGCCGGCCGCGACCACGTCGCCGAGCTCGACGTCGAGGCGCTGGGCGAGCTTCTTGCCGATGCCGGAGATGGACTCGAACTTCTTCACGTCGTCGCGCGCCACGGCGAGCTCCAGTTCGTCGACCGGATACCCGGAGAGCACGGCGAGCGCGACCTTGGGCCCGACGCCGCTCACCCCGATGAGGGCCAGGAAGAAAGCGCGTTCGCGCGGGGTCTCGAAGCCGTAGAGCTGGAGGGCGTCCTCGCGCACGTGCAGGTAGGTCGTGAGCTCGACCTCGTCGCCCAGCCGCCCGGCGAGACGCGCCAGCGTGCGCCCGGCGGCGAAGACCTCGAGCCCGACCCCGCCGACGGCGACGACCGCGCGGTCGGTCTCGACCCCGAGAACGACGCCCCTCACGTGAGCGATCACGATGCGCCCCGGCTCACTTCTGTCGCCCCTTGCGCACGGCGAGAGGCACGCCGTCGCCGTGGCTGTGCGCGTGACAGATGGCCACGGCCAGGGCGTCGGCCGCGTGGTCGGGCTGCGGGATGCGCTTGAGGCCGAGCAGCACCTTGGTCATCTCCTGGACCTGCACTTTCGTGGCACGCCCGTAGCCCGTGACGCCGCGCTTGATCTCGAGCGGCGAATACTCGTAGGGTGCCGAAGCCAGGTCGGAGGCGGCGAGCATGAGCACCCCGCGCGCCTGGCCGACGGCCAGCGCGGTGCGCGTGTTGGCGTTGACGAAGAGCTCCTCGATCACGACGACGTCGGGGCCGAAGCGCCGGATCAACCCCGCCGCCTCGTCGTGGATGCGGCGCAGGCGGCGAACGGTCGGCTCGCGCGGCGAGGTGACGATGCAGCCGTGGCCGAGCGAGCGCAGGCGGTTGCCCTCTTGCTCGACCACGCCCCAGCCGGTGCTCGCCGTGCCCGGGTCGAACCCGAGGACGATCATCGCCGGCCCCCGCCCGCCCCGGCCCTCAGCCGGCCAGGGCTTCGAGGACGTCGGCCGGGATGTCGAAGTTGGCGTAGACCTCCTGGACGTCGTCCGAGTCCTCGAGCGCGTCGACGATCTTCAGCGTCTTGCGCGCGTCACCCTCGTCGAGGCGCACCGTCGTCTTGGGCACCATGGTGAGCTCGGCCTGCTCGTACTCGACGCCGGCCGCGGCGATGGCGTCGCGCACGGCGACGAACTCGGTCGGCTGCGTGAGCACCTCGAACTGGTCGCCGTCCTGGACGACGTCGTCGGCGCCCGCCTCGACGGCGGCCAGCATGACCTCGTCCTCGTCGTGCTTCGTGGCGTCGACGACGATGGAGCCGCGGCGCTCGAACATCCAGGCGACGGCGCCGGGCTGGGCCAGCGAGCCGCCGTGCTTGGAGAAGATCGAGCGCACGTCGGCCGCCGAGCGGT
>DATHSP010000029.1:0-13068 GCA_035464075.1 Thermoleophilia bacterium
CACCGCACGCCACCCCGGCGGCCAGCTCGTCCTCGGCCTGCCGCAGCCGGCGACGCGACTCCTCCTTGTGGTAGCCCTCGAAGCCGGCCATCGCCGGATGCACGTAGTGGTTCGTGTGGGCGAGCGTCGCACCGCCCTCGATGAGCACCGCGGCGTGCGCCGAGGTCTCGAGGTCCCAGACGCGGCCGTCGGCGTCGGCGAGGGTGTAGTTCGTACCGCGCGCGCGCACGGGGAAGCAGGCGCGCGCGACCGCCTCCTCCATGGAGGGCGCCTCGAGCACCCAGCGCCGGATGAAGACGTTGGGCACGCCGTGGCGGTTGTCGTTCGAGTAGACCGAGTTGCCGACGCAGGCCACACCGTGCGAGTTGAGCCCGAGGATGGGAAGGTACGGCACCCCGGCGATGGTCACGATGCGGGTGCCGTCGGGGGTCGTCAGGTCGAAGAGCACGTTCTTGTCGGCGTCGACCACGTACCAGTCCATGTTGTGGCCGACGACGTGCCGCCCGGCGTGGCTGACCGCGACGCCGGTGCAGAAGTGCGCCCCGCCGTGCGGCGACGACGCGGCGTCGGCAGCGGATCGACCGCCGTGCGGGGACGACCCGGCGTCGGCGTCGGCCGGGCAGGTGAACTCCTCGGCGCAGTTCGGCACGAGCAGCTTGACGAAGGGCAGCCCAGCCGCCTCCGCCATCCCCTCGAGCTCGTCGACGTACTGCGGGAGATGCCGCTTCACGTACGGCAGGTACTCGAGGCTCTGGCGCTCGGCCTCGGCGAACGGGATGCCGGCCATCGCCGTGAAGTGCTCCTCGTAGAAGGAGACGGCGGCGGCGATCTGCTCGCGGGCGCCCTCGCCGACGGCGCGGCCCAGCTCGCGGTAGCTCCCGCGGGCCACGATGTGCGGGAAGGGGATGCTCACGCCGGCGGTCCCACGATGCGGCGCGGGTCGGGCCACTCGGCGAGCCCGATCTCGCGCGCGGCGGCGTCGATGAGCCCGCAGAGCGCCGCGGCGATGTCGTCGGGCAGGCCGACGGGATCGCGCGCGATGAGCTCGACGGCGCGCTCCCGTGCCAGGTCGGCGAGGCCGGCGCGCCCGCCGGCGAGCCACTCCGTGAGACCCCCGCGATACCCGACCGCGGGGGTGCAGAACTCGCTGCGGATGTAGCGGCGTGTGTGCTTGGTACCGAGAAAGCCGCGGCCGGAGAGGACGCCGTCGACCATGGCCTCGACGTCGAGGGCGTCGGCGTCCCAGGGCCGCGGCGTGCGCGCGTAGACGACGTAGTTCAGGACCTCGTCGTCGACGATGAGCGACTCGGCGCAGCTCGCGACGCCGGCCTGGATGTCGCCGACCCCGGAGAGGAAGCGCGGCGCCGCCGCCATGCCGAGCAGCGCGTTGAGCGCCGTCTCGAGGCCGAACTGGGCGTCGACGACCTTGCTGTCGCTGGTCGGGCCGTAACAGTCGCAGGCGAGGCCGTACCGCCGCGCCAGCAGGGTCGCCGCCATCGAGGCGATGCCGGTCTCGGGCGTGCCCGAGACCACGACCCCGGTGCGCGGGTCGACGGCGCTCAGCCGCGGACCGTAGTACACCGGCGTGCCCGGGGCGACGACCTGGGTGAGGACGACGCCGGCGAGCACCTCGGCGTTCTGCTGTGCGACGGCCCCCGCGAGAGAGCCCGGCGCCGTCGTGGCCATCGCCGGGCAGGGCAGGATCTCGACCACGAAGCCGCCGCGCCGTACCTGCTCGACGAGGGCGTCGGTGACCTCGCCGCCCAGGGTGAGCGGGCTGACCGGCGAGAAGGCGAGGTCGACCGGGTACACCCCGCCCCCGCCGTCGGCGCCGGTCAGGGCGACGGCCATCTCCTGCAGGTAGCGGGCCTGGAACGGGTGTGAGACCCCGGGCCCGCCGACCGACTTGTCGGTCTCGTTGGCGAGCACGAGGTAGGAGTACAGCGGCTCGAGCTCGTCGGGCACGTCCCCGGGCTGCACCAGCGAGGTGACCATGTGCTGGCACGGCAGGTGGTGCATGACGCGCGTCAGCTCGACCTGGTCGCGGAGCATCGCCCGGCGACCCGCGCCGCTGCGCGCGTCGGCGATGTCGCGCGCCCCGCCCATGTTGTGCACGTAGGTCACGCCCGGCTCGCCGTCGACGGCCAGCGAGCGCTCGGGGTCGCGCGCGGCGAGGACGAAGGCGGGCGGGCAGGCGGCGACGGCGGCGTCGACGATCCCGGCCGGCACCCGCACGCGCTCGCCCTCGGCCGTGCAGCCGGCCGCGACCAGCGCTTCACGGGCGGCCGGTGACTCGACCCGCACCCCGGCGCGCTCGAGGAGCACGAGCGAGGCCGCGTGCATGGCCTCGATGGCCTCGTCCGGCCACAGGTCGAGGAGCGGCCTCATCGGACGCTCCTCGACCTCGGCGCCGGCAGGCACGACGGCGCCTTCACTCGACCTCGGCTTTGTTCGACCGCCCGCGTAACACGATCACGACGACGATCGCCGCCGCGACGAACGCGACGAGGATCCAGACCCAGGCGTTCGAGCCGCCCTCGTCGGCCTCCTCGCCCGAGACGGGCTCCAGGTCCTGATAGGTGGCACGCATCATGTTCCAGAACGGCGAGCCTTCCCCCTGGGGCGGGACCATGTGGTAGCCGGTCCACGTGTCGGTGCGGAAGGCCTGGAGATTGACGTTGTACCAGAGGATCACGTACGGGTTGTCGCGATACAAGATCGCCTGCATCTGGTCGGTGATCGCCTTGCGCGGAGCGGTGTCGGCGGCGTCGTCCGGGTTCACGGCCTGCTGCTGCTGGACGTAGAGCGCGTCGTACTCCGGGTTCGAGTACTGGCAGTCGCTCCAGCCCTCGATCTGTCCGGTCGTGAAGCACGACAGCATGAAGCCCGGGTCGATGTCGCCGCCCCAGCTCCACAGGTAGACGTCGTAGTTGAAGCTGTCGTACCAGTCGTCGTTGAAGGCGCCCTCGTCCTTGGTGATCAGCTCGAGCTCGATCCCCACGTCGCGAGCGTAGGAGACGATCTTCTTGGCCGCGGCCTGGTCCTCGGGATACTCGTTCAGGGCGGTGATGCGGAACTCGAGCTTCGCGCCCGCGGCGTTCTCGCGCACGCCGTCACCGTCGCGGTCGCTGTAGCCGGCGTCCTCGAGGAGCTGCATCGCCCGAGCCGGATCGAAGGTGATGAGGTCCTCCTCGGGCACGTCGTAGTGCCACTCGCCCTGCACCGGCGAGATCAGCGAGGTGCCGACGGTGGCGACCCCGCCCATGGCCGTGGTGGCGATGGACTCCTTGTCGATCGCCCAGTGGAGAGCCGTGCGGATGGCGGCGTCGCGCAGGAGCGGGTTGCCCTTGCTCTTCGGGCTGTCCCAGCAGTTGAAGCCCATCTGGTGGAAGCCGATGGCCGGCCCCTTGACCACCTGGGTGCCGGGCTGGGTCTCGAGGTCGGCGAACTGGCTGGCCGGCCAGTCGACGATCGCGTCGAGGTTGCCGGCCTTGTAGTCCTGGATCATCGAGTCCATGTTCTGGCTGATGATGTAGTAGAAGGCGTCCACCTTCGGCGCGCCGCCGAGCTCCTCGGGGTACGAGGGGTTGGGCTCCAGCGTCACCCACTCGCTCTTCTTCGCCTCGACCATCCGGAAGGGGCCGGAGCCGACGAGAGGGACGTTCTCGTAGGTCTCGATCTCGTCCGCCGGGACCTTGCTCCAGATGTGCTCGGGCAGGATCGGGATGTAGAGCGCGAGCATGCCCGCGTTGGGCTTGTCGCAGGTGATGACGAGCGTCGTATCGTCGACAGCCTCGACCTCGGTCACGCCGGCGAGGTAGTCGAGGTAGGCGTACAGCTCCTGATCGAGGATCAGGTCGTAGGTGAAGGCGATGTCGCGGGCCGTGAGCGGCTCGCCGTCGTGCCACGTCATGCCGTCGCGTATCGTGAACGTCCACACGAGACTGTCGTCCGAGACCTCCCACGACTCGGCCAGGTCGGGGGCCGGCTGGTAGTCCTCGTCGTACCAGGTGAGGAAGTTGTAGCACTGCCGGAAGGTGTCCCACGTGATGCCCGCCCAGTGGCTGAACGGGTTGAAGCCGTCGTAGTCCTGCGTCGTCCCCAGGCGGTAGATCGCCTCGTCGCCGGCCGGCGAAGCGGAGGGGGACTCGGCCGTGGCCGGAGCGGCGGCGGCCAGCAGGAGGACGGCGGCGGCGAGGACCGTCGCGAGGACGGACAGGCGTTTCATTCGGGACTCCTCCTCGTGTTCTCGTGCGCCCGCAGCGGACGCCCCACGTTATCGGGGCCCGGGTCGACGACGGTGGCGCCTCGTCGTCGCGTGCCGGCGCCGCCTCCGCAGGGGGGCGGCGCCGGCACGGGCCACGCTCACTTCAACCGTATGCAGGCCGCGTAGTGGTCGCCGCCCACGTTGACGTCGGGCGGGTCGATCTCGCGGCAGGCGTCGATCGCCTCCGGGCAGCGCGGGTGGAAGCGGCAGCCCGAGGGGATGTCGACCGGGTTCGGGGTCTCGCCGGCGAGGATCACGTGCTCGCGCTTGGCGAGGGGGTCGGGCACCGGGATCACGCTGATCAGGGCCTTGGTGTAGGGGTGGCGCGGGTTGGCGACGACCTCCTCGGTGTCGCCGATCTCGACGATGCGCCCCAGGTACATGACGGCGATGCGGTCGCTGATCACCCAGGCGAGCGAGAGGTCGTGGGTGATGAACAGGTAGGTGACGCCGAGGGTGTCCTTCTGCTCGACCATGAGCTTGAGGATGTCGTTGCGGATCGAGACGTCGAGGGAGGCGACGGGCTCGTCGGCGACGATCATGTCGGGCTCGAGCACGGTGGCGCCGGCGATGCAGACGCGCTGGCGCTGGCCGCCGGAGAGCTCGTGCGGGTAGCGGTAGAGGTACTCCTGCGCCGGCCGCAGGCCGGCCTCGGAGATCGCCTTGACGACGCGCTCCTCCTTCTCGCGCTCGGAGTTCGTCACGCCGTTGACCTCGAGGGGCTCGGCGACGATGTCGAAGATGGTCTGCTTGGGATTGATCGAGTTGTAGGGGTCCTGGAAGATGATCTGCGCCTTCTTGCGGTACTCCCTGAGCGCCTTGCCCGAGAAGGCGCGCATCGGCAGGCCCTTGTAGAGGATGTCGCCCCCGGTCGCCTCCTCGAGGCGGAGCATGGTGCGCCCGGTGGTCGTCTTGCCGCAGCCCGACTCGCCGACCAGGGCCAGGATCTCGCCCTGTTTGACCTGGAAGGAGACGTGGTCGACCGCCTTCACGTAGCGCTTCTGCTGCTTGCGCGCGACCATGCTCTTGAAGAAGCCCTCGTGGATGGGGAAGAAGACCTGCAGGTCGCGGACGTCGAAGAGGACGCCGTCACGGACCTCGGCGCGGGCCAGGTCGTCGGGGCCGATGCGCCCGGCGAGGCTCTTGTCGCGGGCGCCGTCGGCACTGACGTCGCGCACGCTCCGGGTCTCGGTGGGGGTGGTCTCGGTGGCCATCACGACACCCCCTGCTTCATCAGGTGACAGCGCACGAAGTGGCCGGGCTCGAACTCGACCGTCTCGGGGTCGTTCACGCACTCGCCGGTCTTGGCGTTGCAGCGCGGCGAGAAGCCGCAGCCCGGCGGCGGGTCCAGGAGGTTGGGCGGGTCGCCCTGGATCGAGGAGACCATCTCGCGGCGCTCGTGGATGTTGGGGAAGGCCTTGATGAGCTGGCGCGTGTACGGGTGCTGTGGGTTGTTGAAGAGGTGCGCGACGCTGCCCGACTCGACGACCTCGCCGGCGTACATGATGACGCCCTTGTCGCAGGTCTCGGCCATCACCGAGAGGTCGTGGCTGATGAGGATGAAGGAGAGGTCGAGCTCGCGCCTGAGGCGCTCGATGAGCTCGAGGATCTGCGCCTGGACCATGACGTCGAGGGCGGTGGTCGGCTCGTCGCCGATGACCAGCTTGGGGTTGCAGGCCAGAGCCATGGCGATCATCGCCCGCTGGCGCATGCCGCCGGAGAGCTGGTGGGGGAAGTCCATGACGCGCTTCTGGCTGATGCCGACGAGGTCGAAGAGCTCGCGGGTGCGCACCATGGCCTGCTTCTCTGAGATGCCCTCGTGGAGGATGATCGGCTCGGCAATCTGCTTGCCGGTCTCGGTGACCGGGTTCAGGGCGTTCATCGCGCCCTGGAAGATCATCGAGATCTCCTTCCAGCGGATCTTCTGCATGCCGTACTCGGTGCGCTTGGCCAGGTTCTTGCCGTCGAAGAGGATCTCGCCGGAGACGATCTTGCCGTTCTCGGGCAGGAGCTTGAGGATCGAGAGCGCGGCGGTGGTCTTGCCACAGCCCGACTCGCCGGCGAGGCCGAGGCTCTCGCCGGGCTCGACCCAGAAGCTGACCTTCTCGACCGCGCGCACCCAGCCCTGGGAGAGCTTGAAGCGCGTGGTCAGGTCGCGGACCTCGAGCAGGCCCTTGTGCTCGAGGCGCTCGGGCGTCGTCGAGGGAGTCGTCGCGGTGGCGCTCATGCCGGGGCTCCCTTCTCAGTGCCTGGGCCTGCGTGCGTGACCGTCTCGGGCGCACCGAGCTCGCGGCGCCCGGCCGTGTCGCCGCTCTCCTCGCGCTTGCGCAGCTTGGGATCGAGGACCTCGTCGAAGGCCGTGCCCATGAAGGTGAAGGCCAGCACGACGAGGATGATGGCGATGCCCGGCGGCAGCAGGTACCACCATGCCGGCAGGCCGGCCGCCCCGTTGGCCCAGGCGTAGTGCAGCATCGTGCCCCAGCTGAAGTTGAGCGGGTCGCCGAGACCGAGGAACGAGAGCGTGGTCTCGGAGAGGATGGCGATGGCCACCACGAGCACGGTGTTGGCGAAGATCAGCGGGAAGACGTTGGGCAGCACGTGCCGGCCCATGATGTGGCCGTCGCCGGACCCGATGGCGCGAGCGCGCTCGATAAACTGCAGCTCGCGCACGCGCAGCGTGTCGGAGCGCACCACGCGCGCCGTGCCCGGCCAGCTCGTGATGCCGATGATGACGATGATCATCCAGTAGTTCTGGCCCCACGCCGCCGCCAGCACCATGGCCAGCGGCAGCCACGGTATGACGAGGAACACGTCGGTCAATCGCATGCCGATCTCTCCCTGCCAGCTGCCGTAGTACCCGGAGGCGATGCCGATGGCGGCGCCGAGCAGGGTCGAGATCAGCGTCGCGAGCAGGCCGACCATGAGCGAGATGCGCGCGCTCCAGATGAATTCGGCGAGCACCGATTGCCCCACCTGGTCGGTGCCGAACCAGTTGTAGTAGGTCGCTGTGGGCGGGTGGTAGGGCCCGAGCAGCGGCGCCTCGCTGTCGAGCGAGCCGTCCGCACGGATCTGCGCGTTGGGGTCGAGGTAGCCGTGATCGGCGAGGAACGGCGCCAGCAGGGCCATGAGGCCGAACACGATGAGGATGCCGAGGCCGACCATGCCCTGCCAGTTGGCGCGGTAGAGCTTCCAGATCTGATGCCCGTTCCAGACGAAGAGCTCGGCGCGCTCGGGGTTGCCGAGGGCCCAGAACCAGGCGGCCACCCCGCCCAGCGCCACAGCCAGGGCCTGGAAGAGCCAGCCGGGGCCGGGGGTGCGGCCGGTCAGCGACCAGCCCTCGTCGGTGACGCCGGCGCGGTAGGCCCAGACGAAGAGCACGACCGCCAGGGCGACGAGCACGAAGTTGAAGGTGCGGGCCTTCGAGCGGCGGACCAGGCCGAGCACGGCCGGCATCAGGACGCCCAGCCCGACCAGCAGCATGAGCCAGGCCGGGTAGCGGGCGATGACGTCGCTGAAGAAGCCCCTCACGACGGCCTCGAGGCCGGCCGAGAGCGGCACGTCCTTGGGGTACGTCGCCAGGTTGAGGGCGAGAGCCGTCGCGGGAGTCCAGATGAGGATCCACATCATCAGGCGCCGGGGGATCATGCCTGCACCCGCGGGTCGAGGTAGTAGTAGGTGATGTCGGCGATGAGGTTGGCGACGATCACCGCCACGCTGGCGATGAGGAAGACCATCTGCATCACCGGGTAGTCGCGTTTGTTCATCGCCTCGTAGGCGAGAAGCCCGAGCCCCGGCCAGTTGAAGACCGTCTCGGTGAGGATCGCGCCCGACAGCACGAAGCCGATGTTCATCATCACGATGGTCACCGTCGGGAGCATCGCGTTGGGCACGACGTGCCGCCAGAGCACCGTGTTCTCGGAGAGGCCCTTGGCGCGAGCGGTCAAGGCGAAGTCGTCGTTCATCACGCCGGTGATCGAGCTGCGCATGATGAGGTGGTACTCACCGACCCAGGCGATGGCGAAGGTGAAGACGGGGAGGGTCATGTGCCAGATGAGGTCGACGAAGGCCTCCATCCCCTGGAGGTCGGCGCCCGGCTCCGACATCCTCCCTGTGGGGAACCACCCCAGATAGGTCGAGAAGAGCATGATCATGAGGAGGCCGAACCAGAACGTGGGCATGGCGTAGAAGACCATGCCGCTGTTCGTCGATATCACGTCGTACTTGCTGTTTCTTCGCCAGCCGGCGAAGACGCCGGTGAATATGCCGATGCCCGTAGCGATGATCGTGCCCGTCCCCACCAGGACCACCGTCGGCCACACGCGCTCACTCACCACCTCGGAGACGGGGCGCTTCTCGGAGAAGGACACGCCGAAGCGCCCCTGGATCGTGTCGCCCCAGTAGTAGATGAACTGCTGCCACATGGGCTTGTCCAGGTTGAACGTCTTGCGCTGCTTCTCGACGGCCTCGGGCGGCTGCTTGCCCTTGGGCAGGAGCAGGCGCGCCGGGTCACCGGGCAGGATGCGGAAGAGCGCGAAGTTGAACGAGGCGACCAGGATGACGGTCAGCAGCGCGTTCGCGATCTTCTTGGCAAAGTAGCGTCGCTTGTCCACAGCTCCTCGGGCTCACAGGCCATCTAACGGCACGACGGACCGGGGCCCCGACCTCCTTCACTGGCTCGCGTTTGGCAGGGTCGGTCGGTGCGGAGGGTGGCCGCGGCGCCGTGCGGCGCGGCTCGCCCGGTGACGAGGGTCGGCGAAGGGCGTGGTGAGGCGACGAGGCCGTGGAGCGACGACCCTGTGCGGGTGTCGCGGTGCTGCGGTGACGCGCACCTCACGTGTGCCCTGCTCCTTCCCCTCGGCGACGGGAGGCCGGACCGGACCGCGCCCGACGGGGCCCTCCATCCCCGGCGGGCCCCGAGTCGGGCCTCCGTGTGGTCTCCACCGGGCGACACCCTCGCGGCGAGCCGGTCGTGCGACGCTCCACAGCGGTCGGCGGCGGCGACCCCGCCGCGGCCCGACTCGTGGAAGAGCGCGACGACCGCTGTCCTTCTCGCGCGACCCGCTCCTGAGCGCGACGCGCCCGAGACTCGCGCGGCCGGACGCCGGCCGGTGTGAGAACCGCCCTGTTTATACCGTTTCGATTGTGCAGCGGCAAGCGAACCGCGGGAGCACGTTCGCGGGGCGGCCGCGGACGTGACCGCCCGGACCGCAGGCCGCGGCTCGAGCGCGGCCGCAGGCCGCGACCGGACGGCGGGGCGCGGCCTTCAGGGACGACGCGCGGGGCGGCCGTGGCGCCGCATGACCTCGACGAGACGGTCGAGCGGCAGCGCGTGCACGGTGTTGCCCTCGCGCCCGACCGTGGTCTCGGCGGCGCAGAGCGAGTTGACCACAGCCTCGGCGGTGGCGTCGACGGCGGCCTCGAAGAGCTCCGCCGTCGCGTCGTTGGCGATCGTCTCGAGGCGCAGCGGCGCCGTGGTCTTGCGCGGCACGTGCTGTGCCGTCGAGAAGGCGACCATGATCTCGCCGCTGCCATCGGCGGCGTAGGAGCCGCAGACCGCCAGGCCGAGCGCGGCGCGCTTGGCGAGGCGCTCGCACTGGCGCGAGGTCAGGGGCGCGTCGGTGGCGAGGACGACGACGCACGAACCCTCGCGCTTCTCGACCGGCATGAGGTCGGCGATCTCGCGCCCGACCGGCACGCCGTCGACCGTGAGGCGGCGGCGGTCACCGAAGTTCGTCAGCACGAGGGCGCCGACCGTGTACGGCCTGCCGTAGATGCTGATGAGGCGCGAGGAGGTGCCGATGCCGCCCTTGAACTCGAAGCACATCATGCCGGTGCCGGCGCCGACGCAGCCTTCGGCGACGGCGCCGCCCCGCGCCCCGTCGAGCGCCTCGCGCACGTGCTCCTCGCGCACGTGCATGCCGCGCTGGTCGTTGAGGAGCCCGTCGTCGCACTCGCCGACCACGGGCATGACGGCGTCGTCGAGGCCGGTCCGGGACTCGCGCTCCATGGTCCAGCGCACGGTCGCGTCGTACACGGCGCCGACCGCCTGCGAGTTGGTCAGCAGGATCGGCGTCTCGACGAGCCCCCACTCACGGATCGCGCTGCTGCCGACGACCTCGCCGACACCGTTGGCGGCGAAGACGCCGGCAACGACGCGCTTGTCCCAGAGGCCGTCGCCGTGCGGGAACACGGCGGTGACGCCCGTGCGGGCGGGCCCGCTGCCGGTGGGCAGCTCGGGCCCGCCCCACGAGACGGTGCTGTGGCCGACGAGCACGCCGGGCACGTCGGTGATCGCGTTCAGCGCCCCGACGGGCAGGACGCCGATCTCGATGCCGAGCTCGCGCGCCCGGGCGCGTCGGCCGTCACTCACGACTAGGCGAGCTGCCCGGCGCGGTGCGCCTTGAGGTAGTTGCCGCAGAAGCCGTCGGCGCCGTTGAGTGCGCGGATGGACTTGATCGTCGCCATCATCTGCGGGTTGCGCACGTCGACGATCGTGCCGTCGAGCCCGATGCCGGCGCACATCGCCACGAACACGCGGTTGAGCAGGGCGCGGTTGGGCAGGCCGAAGCTGACGTTGCTGAGACCGCCGGTCGTGCGGCAGTCGAGGTTGGCCTTGACCAGCTTCAGCGTGTCGAGCGTGACCTGGCCGGCGCACGGGTCGGCCGAGACGGCGAGGACCAGCGGGTCGATCCAGAGGTCCTGCGGCGGCAGGCCGGCGCCGGTGCACAGGTCGTACATCTGCTGCGCGACGGCGAAGCGGTCGTCGGCCGTCGCCGGGATGCCCTCGTCACTGAGACAGAGGCCGACCACCGGGCACTTGTGCTTCTCGATGAGGGGCAGTACGGCGTCGATGCGCGGCTGCTCGCCGCTGATCGAGTTGATGAACGGCACCTTGCCGCCCTTGTCGATGATCGCCTGGACGCCCTTCTCGAGCGCCTCGGGGCTGGCCGAGTCGACCATCAGCTGGGCGTCGGTGACGCCCATGACGGTGTCGATGAGCCACTGCAGGTTGTCGACCTCGTCGGTGCCGGCGACGCCGCCGTTCAGGTCGACGAGGTCGGCGCCGGCCTCGACCTGCTCGAGCGCAAGCGCCTTGATGAACTCCGCATCGCGGGCCTGGATCGCCTCGCCGACGGCCTTGCGGGTGCCGTTGATCGATTCGCCCATCAGGAACATAAGACCACTACCTCCACACATCGCTGTCCGGGCCGAACGAGTGTGAAGTATATCCGCGCGGGACGGGGGCTTGCAGCGGACCGCCGATGGCCGCCGGGAGGGCCTCGCGGGACCAGGGGCGACCCGAGCTGCGCCGGCGTCAGGCGGCGTCGGGCGGAGGCACGATCCAGTCCGGGGGACGACGCCGCCGGTCGGCCTGGCGCCGCTCCTCGGAGACGGCGGACCGCGCGGCGCGGCGCTCACCGTCGCGGCGGTCTTTCACTACGACGACCCCTCGGCCCCAGAAGAGGCGGCTGAAGTGCTCGTAGAGCAGGTCACGGGCGGGGCCCGTGACGACGAGCGTGCGCGGCTCGGTCTGGGTGGCGGTCTGCCTCATGCTGTCAGTTTACCCCTCGACACACCGGTCACGAAGGCCCCCCTGCGGCGGGCGCGCCGCCGCCCACGCCGGGCTCGTCGGGGGCGCGTGCGCCGGCCGGCGCCGCGGCGAGGAGGGTCCGCTACCGGCCGTGCGCCTCCGCGCGCGCCTCGGCGACCGCCTGCTCGCCGCACGCGAACCTGCGGTCGATCTCGGCGATGGTCCCCGGCAAGTCGGCGATCGAGCGGAGCACGTAGTGCGCGCCGGCCTCCTGCAGCCGCGCGCCGGCCGCGGCGAGACGCTCCTCCAGCTTCGCCGGAGCCAGACGGGCCTCCGCGTCCCGGCTGCGGCCGAGCTCGCTGCCGCCCAGCAGGGTGCCGACGGTCCACATCCCTGCGGCGCGACCCTCGAGGACGTCGAGCACGGTGTCGC
Organism: Thermoleophilia bacterium; assembly: GCA_035464075.1. GTDB lineage: Bacteria > Actinomycetota > Thermoleophilia > UBA2241 > UBA2241 > UBA2241. The sequence goes on from DATHSP010000029.1 coordinate 12,231, forward strand.
CCACCTTCACCATCTGGCCCAGCGGATACGTGTCGAGCCGCACCGCGTTCAGGTAGCACATGTGCGGGGCGGGGCGCCCCTGCGGCACGTCATCGGGGGTCACGACGACATCGGGAGCGTAGCCGCGCGCGGCCGCCGCAGGGGCGAGCGAGTCCATCAGCCCGCGCGGGTAGCCCGTGCAGGAGCCGATCTTGATGCCCCGGCGACGCAGCTCGGCGACGGCCTTCACCGCGCCGGGCAAAGGGTCGGCGCGCTCGAGCGCCGCGGCGGCCATCAGCGGCGTCACCTCGTTGTAGAGCGCGTCGATGTCTTCCTGCGAAGGCGCCCGGCCGTACCGGTCTGCCCACCGTGCTGCCGCCGCCGGCAGGGAGAGCAGGGCGGCGAGGTGATCGCGTTTGGGGCGGCCCATCGGCCGGCGGACGTCGGCCTCGCCGACCCCGACACCGTGCGCGGCGAGCGCCCCGGTGAAGGCCTCCACCGGCGCCATGCAGCCGTAGTCCACGGTCGTGCCGGCCCAGTCGAACACCACTGCCCGCACACCTTCGCGCACGACCTGCACCTCCCGGGACGGCAAAGCACCCTCGCCGACCCCGTCGACACGGAGCCGCCGTCGACCGCCCCCGGACATTCCGGCCGTGACGCACGTCGGCCGAGCGGCCCCCACAGGTTCGGGCCGCAAGCGTATCAGCGCGCGGGCGCAACGGCGGAGCGTCCCGCGATAGCCCCGTACCGCCCCGTACAGGCCCGGACGGGGCCGGAACAGGGCGGAAGCAGGGCCGGCACAGAGCCGGGAGGGCACCCCCGCCGCTCGACGCATCCGAGGCGGGGTGTGCGCGCC
>DATHSP010000030.1:0-5886 GCA_035464075.1 Thermoleophilia bacterium
CGCGTCTTGCTCATCTTCTCGCCGCCCATCAGCAGGTAGCCGTGGATGAACTCGCCGGCGGGCACTTCGTACCCGGCGCTCATCAGCAGCGCCGGCCAGATCACGGCGTGGAACTTGAGGATGTCCTTGGCCAGCAGGTGCGTCCCCGGCCAGCGGTCGCGCAGCGTCTCGCCGGGCCGCGCGTACTCGAGCGCCGAGAGGTAGTTGATGAGCGCGTCGACCCAGACGTAGATGACCTGCTCCGGGTCCCAGGGCACGGGCACGCCCCAGGTGATCGACTTGCGGCTGATCGAGATGTCCTCGAGCCCCTGCTCGATGAAGGAGAGGGCCTCGTTGTAGCGCGACTGCGGCCGTACCCAGCCCGGGTTGGCGCGGAAGAACCCGGCCAGCCGGTCCTGGTACCGCGAGAGGAGGAAGTAGTAGTTCTCCTCCTCGAGCCAGGTCGGCTTGATGCCGTGGTCGGGGCAGGTGCCGTCGGGCGCCAGGTCGCGCTCGTACCAGAAGCCCTCGCAGGCCGTGCAGTAGAGGCCGCCGTACGTGCGCTTCTCGATGTCGCCGGCCGCCTTGAGCTTCTCGACGAAGCCCTGCACGAAGGCCTCGTGCTCGGCGTCGGTGGTGCGGATGAAGAAGTCGTTGGTCGCGTCGAGGCGCCGCGCCAGGTCCTTGAACTTCGGCGCCATCTCGTCGACGTGCTCGCGCGGCGTGAGCCCCCGGGCCTCCGCCGCCTGAGCGATCTTGGTGCCGTGCTCGTCGGTACCGGTGAGGAAGAAGACGTCGTCGCCCTTCTGCCGGTGGTAGCGGGCGAGGATGTCGGCGGCGATCGTCGTGTAGGCGTGCCCGAGGTGGGGCTCGCCGTTCACGTAGTAAATGGGGGTGGTGACGTAGTAGCGCATCGGCAGGCTAGTCTACCCTTCCGTTTCGGGCTTGTCGCGCAGCGCCTGCTGCGAGTACCCATAGGTGCCGACGCACTCGCCCAGGGTGTAGTAGTCGCCGCCCACGTAGCCGAGGGCCGAGACCGCGCCCGTGCGCAGCCGGCCGCGCGCGTCGAGCAGCTCCTTGTCGTAGTGCACGGCGACGATCTCGGCGATGAAGAGGTCGTGGGCGCCGAGCTCGAGCTGGTGGCGCACGACGCACTCGAGGTTGATCGGGCACTCCTCGATCAGCGGCGCCTTGACCTTGCTCGCCGGCCGCGCGGTGAAGCCGAGCTCCGCGAACTTGTCGTGCTCGGCCCCCGACCAGACACCGGCGCGGTCGACCGCCTCGACGAGCTCGGCCGGCGGGATGTTGACGACGAAGTCGCGGGTCGCCGTCATCAGGTGGTACGAATGTCGTGAGGGCCGCACGGCGACGCTCAGCATCGGCGGCGCCGAGCACACGACGCCGGTCCAGGCGATGGTCAGCATGTTGGGGTGAGCGCCCTCACCGGCGACGCTGACGAGGACGACCGGCGTCGGCAGCAGGGCGGTCGACGGCCTGCGCTCGATCTTCATCTCGACTCCTTTGCCCGAGGGCTCGCTCGACCGCTCCATCCTATCCGCCGCGCGGATATCGCACACCGCTGGTGACGGGCAGACGACATCCGTAGAATGGTCGCGGCCCAACGACGTTGACGGACGCACGGAGAAGGGAGCCGAGTGCGCGGACAGACACTCGACCGCATCGACATCGCCATCCTCGCGCACCTGCAGCAGGACGGCCGCACGCCGTACACGACGATCGCCAAGGACCTCGGCATCTCCGAGGCCAGCGTGCGCCAGCGCGTCGCCCGGCTCATCAGCCGCAAGGTCATCCAGATCGTCGCCGTGAGCAGCCCGCTCGACCTCGGCCTGCTCTGGTCGCAGGTCCACCTGCGGGTGGCCGGCGACCGGCTCGACGAGGTCGCCGAGACGGTCGCCAGGCTGCCCGAGGTCGACTACGTCAGCATCTGCGCCGGCAGCTTCGACATCATCGTCGGCGTCGTCTCCAAGGACCGCGAGCACCTTCAGGACCTGCTGGTCAACCGCATCCGGCCGATCCCCGGCATCGAGCGCGCCGAGCACGTCCTCATCCTCAGGGTGCTGAAGGACAACTACGAGTGGTCGCCGCCCGACGACGCTTCGGTCTGAGACCGGGCGAGCCGCTTGCCGCTCGGGGTCGGGGCCCTGCCGTCCGCGCCGCCGATCACCGGTCGCGCCCGGTCCGCGCTCGCGCCCGTGACTCTGGGCCGACTCAGCGCTCCTGGTACCTCCCGCGCCGCAGCGCGGCGAGACGCCAGCCGAGGTAGGCCCGGTTGAAGTCGACCACGATGCGCGGGTCGAAGTAGGGGTTCTTCGCGCCGCTCACGTTGGCCAGCATGAGCACCTGCTCTGCGACGCTGATCGGGCACCCGCGCAGGCGCACGTGGTCCCTGCCCTTCGCCTTCAGCAGCCTGTACGTCACCAGCGCCATCTTCGTGTAGATGTCCTGGTGGCGAGCGTCATGGGGGTCGGTGCGCGCGTACGTCGGCGGTAGCCTTTCGACCGACACCTCACGGCCCCCGATCCTGCCCCGCCACGTCGTGCAGTCGCCGACGAAGATGACCTTCTCGCCGGGCGCGGCCGGGATCTCGCCTTCGTAGGCCCCGAAGACGACGTGGACGCGCGGCATCTTGCGATCGGTCGCGGCGTCGAAGCGCCGCAGCACCGAGATCGCTTCGACCAGCGTCCCCGGGCAGCCGCCCCAGCAGTAGTCGGGCACGCCGTCCTCGGTCGGCGGCCCCGCGTGGCAGGAGATGTTCGAGCCCTCGAACCACTCCTCCACCCTGGCGAGCCCCACCTTGAACCCGCGCGCCCGGCGCCGCGCCTCCTCGAGGCTCACGTCGCCCGAGACCTCGATCGCGGCGAGATCGACGGGGCCGAGGCCGTGCTCGTGAGCCGCCCTGACGTGCTCCACGCTGCCGGGGTCGACGCCGATGATCGCGCAGCACACGGCGTCGAGCGCGACCTGGTTGTCGCCCATGATGACGAGCCCCAGGTCGAAGGGGACCGGCGTCAGCATCGGCCCCTGCCCGGCGATGATGCCGTCGACGGCGATGAAGCCCGGCTGGACCACGTGCTGCAGGTCGACCACCTTCGCGTTCAGCCGGTGATCGTGGTCGATCAGGCGGTGCCGGTCGTCCTGGATCCCGATGAAGTTCTTCATCGAGAAGGAGACCGTGGTCCAGGGGTGGGCCTTGAACTTCGGGCAGTTGACGAGGAAGTCGCTCGTGGCCACCGATTGGGGGACGTAGACGTAGTCGCGCAGCCGGCCCTCGTGCCGCAAGGGTATCTCGACCTGGCGCTCCTCCTCGAAGCAGTACCTCCGGACGCCGGTCCTGCGGATCACCCGGTCGTAGCCCGCGCCGGCGTACGAGAAGCGCGTCGGGATCGTGACGCCGCTGCGCTCCCCCACGGCGAGCTCGGTCACGCCTCCGTCGTCGCGGTCGCGGAGGGCCTGCAGGACGCCCTCGAAGAACTCCGCCCGGGTGTGCGCGTGGGTGAAGAGCTGGCCGCTGGCGACGAGGTTCGGCTTCACCAGGGTCCTGCCGGTGGGGTGTAGGCCCAGCTCCTCGAGCCCCTCGCGCACGATGGTCCTGACGCGGGACACGTCGTACGACGGGCAGGCGCGGAGGATCACCGTGGGGCGCGAGCCGTTGCCGTTCGATGGGGCCGCTGTCATCCCAGCTCTCCCTTCAGTGCCCCGGGCGGTGTTCGGGCGGTCATCGTGCCGGTGTTCGGGCGGTCGTCGTACCGGTGGTCGCGGCGCGGCCGGGGCGGCGTTCGGGACAGTATGTCACCGGCCGGGCCGGCGCGGGAGGTGGCCCGGGTGAGCGCCCCAGGGCGCGAGCGCCGGCGCCGGGCGCTGCGTGGGAGCTGAGCGGGGCGCGCGTCACGTGCACCGCCCGGCCTCCGCCGGCACCCGCGGGCTTCCGCGCGTCAGGTCGTTGCGCCTGCCGGCGTCTCCGCGCGAGGGCCGAGGTCGAGGCGCCAGTTGCTGCTGCGCACCATCGTCCCGACCGGGTACTCCACATCCTCCACACCGAGCAGGGCGAAGCCGAGGGTCCGGCACAGCGCGTTGGAGACGGCGTTGTCGACGCAGGGGAAGGCGTGCATGTGACGATGGACCGCATGCCGTCGCGCACGGTCGAGCAGGAGCGCGGTCGCGGTGGTGGCTACGCCGCGACCCTGGTACTCGGCGAGCACGTGCCAGCCGCACTCCCACACGGTCTCGCCCTGCCATTCGGACTCCCAGTACCCGACCCATCCCGCCGCTTCCGCCTCCGGGCCCAGGACGATGGCGTACAGGCCGTGGCGCGCCGGATCGGCGGCCAGATAACGCGCGTGCCGCGCCCGGATCGTCTCCAGCGTCGCCGGCCCGCCGAGGTACTGCGTCGTCGCCGGATCGCCGAGCAGACGTTCCAGCAGCCCGAGGTCACCGGCCGACCAGGGCCGGATGTCGACGCCGACGTTCAGTGCTTCGCCCGCCGGGGCTGCGCCGCACCCGGCGTGCCGCCGGTCGAGCGTGGTTCGTCGGCAGCCCCCGCGCGCACGAGCTGCACCGTGGCGACCAGCGTGAGATAGACGGGCAGAAGCACCATGTAGAGGTGCCCGTACCGCACCGAATCGAGGATCGTGAGCGCGACCCCCAGGGCGAGGAGGACGGTCCAGGTGGTGCGATGGGCCGGAGTGGTGAAGAGCAAGGCGGCAGCCAGGCCGTAGACGATGGCGGGCACGAGCAGGAGAGGCGTGTCGACGGCGTACTCGAGCGCCTCCCGGCGCTCGCCCGTGAGCATGAGGACCACGCCGACGACGCCGACGACCACGCCGACGCCGAAGGGCAGCGCGAACAGCACGCGGAGGGGTGGCACTCGTCGACGCCGTGACGCTATGGAAGTCTCCTCTCACCTTGATGCACGCGACCTTCTCCCGGCCGGCTCGTCCCCAAAGGGACAGACTGCGGGCGCGGCGCGGCGGGTCGGTCCGTTTGCAGTCGTCCGATGCCCGCGGCGGGCGCCGACCACGCCGGGCGTCGGCGCAGACCACGCCGGGCGTCGGCGCCGGACCTACGTCCCGACCCGGAATGCAGGATGATACGCCACCTCGCCGGTGGGCATCTCCCCCGACACCAGGAGGCAGAGCACGTTCTCGTCCGGCACCCCATGCCAGGCCACACCCGGATGCTGACGGAACCCGAAACGGCCGTAGAAGGCCGGGTCCCCGACCAGGACGCACCCGCCGGCGCCGCGAGAGCGCAGCGCGCAGAGACCCGCACCTCGTGCAGACGACCGCTCTCATCCGCCATCTCCCGTCTTCTCGACATTCGGGGTTCGCTGCTCGACGGAGCGCGATGGCCCTTCGGTCTCGTCGCTACCCCACCGCTCGCGCGGCCGCGGGAGCGGGCCGGGCCCACACGGACCAGACGATCAGCGCCATGCACGCGACTTCGACCGCCGCGAAGAACACATAGTGCGGATCCGTCGACCCGCCGCCGATGACGAACAGGGTGGTGACCGCCGCCGCACCGGTGTTGGCCCAGCGAGCGACCACCGGCTTCAGAACGCGAGACAGGTAGATCATCGCGATCGGGATCTCCAGGAGGATCGCGAATCCCAGAAGAAGCCCCGGGGTGATCTGCACGCCTGCCTGCCCGGCCCACAAGTCCTGCAAAGCGCCGGGATTGATGAAGGTCAGAATGTCCGCGAAGGCCATGTTGAACATGACGACGACCCACAGCGTCGAGATCCTCGTCCCGATATCGTACTTCACCGCCGTCTCCCTGCTCGTGACGTCCTTCGTTCGCCGCTGTCGTACATGTGTGCTCCCTTCCGGCCGGCGCCGACTCCGCCGGCACGGGCCTCGCTCCTCAGTGGCTACTAACACCGTTAGTCTC
>DATHSP010000031.1:0-1932 GCA_035464075.1 Thermoleophilia bacterium
GCGTGCGCCGGGCCGTCGCCGTCTCTCGTCTCGCCCGCGCGCCGGGGCGGCCACTCCGGCGCATCACACGACCTCACGGGGCCCGCCGCGCGTCCTGTATCGCCCACCGGTGCCGCCGGCCGCCGCGGCGGGTCCGCCGGCGCGCCGTTGCCGTCACCGGCGGCGGTCAGAATACACAGGTGACCGCGGGCGGCAGCGGCGATACACTTCCATCCCCGCCGCCGCACGGCGGGTCGTGCCGAGCCGGAGGAGACGTGGCGGTCGAACGCATCGAACAGCTCACCCCGAACCTGCCGCCCCACAACCTCGAGGCGGAGCAGTCGGTGCTGGGGGCGATGCTCGTCAACCCCAACGCCATCGCCGTGGCCGCCGAGGCGGTGGCCGTCGACGACTTCTACCGCGACGCCCACCGCCTCGTCTACGGCGCCGTCCTCACGCTCTACGACCGCGGCGAAGAGGTCGACGTCATCACGGTCAGCGCCGAGCTCGACCGCGCCGGCAAGCTCGAGAAGGCCGGCGGGCGCGAGTTCGTGCACTCCCTCGCCGAGTTCGTGCCGACGGCGGCCAACGCCGGCCACTACGCGCGCATCGTCCACGAGCAGAGCGTGCTGCGCGGCATCATCCGCGCGGGCTCCGAGATCTTCGAGCTCGGCAGCCGGCACCCGGGCACCGTCCCCGAGCTGCTCGACCGCTGCGAGCAGATCGTCTTCGGCATCCACCAGCAGCGCTCCGGCGGCGACTTCCACCTGCTCAAAGACGTGATCGTCAGCAACTTCGAGAAGCTCGACGCCATGCAGCGCGACCAGGCCGTCAGCGGCGTGGCCTCGGGCTTCGAGCCCATCGACCGCCTGACCGGCGGCTTCCAGCCCACCAACCTCATCGTGCTGGCCGCACGCCCCGGCGTCGGCAAGACGTCGCTCGCCCTCAACATCGCCCAGAACGTGGCCCAGGGCGGCAAGGCGCCGGTCGCCATCTTCAGCCTCGAGATGAGCGCCCAGGAGCTCGGCGAGCGCCTCATGTGCTCGGCGGCGCGCGTGAGCTCCCACAAGGTGCGCACCGGTTCGCTCTCCGGCGACGACTACGCCAAGCTCGTGCAGGCGGCGGGCGAGCTCGAGAAGGCCGACATCTTCATCGACGAGAGCGCCGGCCTCAACATGTTCGAACTGCGCGCCAAGGCGCGGCGCCTCAAGAGCAAGCACGACCTCAAGCTGGTCATCGTCGACTACCTGCAGCTCATGTCCGGCGACGGCCGGGCCGAGAACCGCCAGCAGGAGGTCGCCGCCATCTCGCGCTCGCTCAAGCAGCTGGGGCGCGAGCTGCAGCTGCCCATCATCGCCGTCTCGCAGCTCAACCGCGCCCCCGAGGTGCGCGCCGACCGCGAGCCGCAGCTCGCCGACCTGCGCGAGTCGGGCGCCATCGAGCAGGACGCCGACATGGTCATCTTCCTCTACGAAGACCCGCGCAAGGAGCAGGGGCCGCAGTCCAAGGGCGTCATCAACGTGCGCATCGCCAAGAACCGCAACGGCCCCACCGACACCATCCGCCTCGGCTGGGTCAAGGAGTACACCAAGTTCCGCGTGCTGCCGCGCTCCGACACCTACGACTACGACGACGTCGAGGTGTGAGGTGGCCGCGGCGCCAGGCGCCGCCGGGCGCCCCCCGCTGCGGGTCACGGTCGTGTCCGCGCCGGCGCCCGACCCGGTCGCGCTGATCCGCACGCTCGGGCTCGAGGGCGCCGCACCGCTCGTGCTGCTCGACTCCGCCGGCGGCGCCGCCTCGCTCGCCCGCCGGCACTACCTCGCCTGGGACCCGGTCTACCGGCTCACGGTCAAAGACGGGCGGGTCGCCTTCGCGCCGGGCCCCGCCGCCGCACGGGCGGGCGACGACCTCGCCCGGCGGCTCGCGGCGGCCGGCCCCGAGATCGAGCGCCTC
>DATHSP010000032.1:0-18702 GCA_035464075.1 Thermoleophilia bacterium
TCGGGCACGTCGTCGCCGGCCTGCACGATGAGGTAGCCGTCGTCCTCGGAGACGGCGCGGGCCCCGAACATGGCCCGCGCCGTCTCCGCCGCCTTCGCCTGGTGGTCGGTCATCACCTTGACGGCGAGACCCCGGGGCCGCAGCTCGGCGACGGGGCCCTGCACGACGACGCGGCCGTGGTCGATGATGACCGCCCGCGTGCACACCTGCTGGACCTCGTGCAGGAGGTGCGAGCTGAGGAAGACCGTCACGCCGCCGCGGCCGAGGTCGCGGATGAGCTCGCGCACGTCCTTCATGCCGCGCGGGTCGAGACCGCTGGTCGGCTCGTCGAGGACGACGAGCTCGGGGGCATGAAGCAGCGCCTGGGCGATGCCCAGGCGCTGCTTCATGCCGTGCGAGAACCCGCCGACCCTCGAGTCGGCACGGTCGCTGAGGCCGACGATCTCGAGCACCTCGGCGATGCGCTCCTCGCTCACCGGCCCGGTCATGCTGCCCAGCAGGCGGAGGTTGCGGCGCGCCGACATGAGTGGGTAGAAGGTCGGGTCGTCGACGAACCCGCCCACGTGCCGCAGCGCCGCCTTCAGCTCTCCGGGGACGCGGTGGCCGGCGACCTCGGCGTAGCCGCTCGTCGGGTGGATCAGCCCGAGGACGAGACGGATGACCGTCGTCTTGCCGGCGCCGTTGGGCCCGAGGAAGCCGAAGACGTCGCCGGCGCGGACCTGCATGTCGAGACCGTCGACGGCGCGCAGTTTGCCGAAGTCCTTGGTCAGACCATGGGTGGAGAGGATGGCGGCGCGGCCCTCGCGCTCTGACCGCTCGGGCCGCGGCTCCTGCTCGTGCGTCTGCTCTGCCACGACGTCGCGCGTCACGCCACAGTCCACCTAGCGCACGGACTCGACGAACTCGAGCAGGTCCTGCCCGGGCACGATGCCGAACGCCACCAGGGTGAGGCCGTCCTGCTCCCAGACGACCGCCCCGCCGAGCGGAGTCAGCAGCGACCGCGCTTCTGAGCCGCCCGCCGGCAGGGGCTCGAAGAGGGCGGGCAACTCGCCGAGCCGCTCGCGCAGCTCGGGCGTCGTGCGCGTCTGGGCGAGGGCGATCGCGCCGAAGCCCTCGCCGTAGAGGAGCACCGCGGCGGGCCCGGCGGCTGCGGAGTCGGCGGCGCCCTTCTCGGACGTCGAGTCGCCTGCGGCGTCGCCGCCCATCGCGCCCATCAGCCCGCTGAAGAGCGGGGAGCCGGCGGCGTCGAGCGGCAGGCCCCCGTCGAACACGTAGGCCCAGCGGAAGGCGCGCGCCGTGTAGCCCTCGGCGGCGCGCAACTCGAAGTCGACCAGCGCAGCTGCCTGCTCCAGATCGAGCAGCGCCCGCTGCGCCTCGAAGCGGATCTCCTCGCGAGACGGCTCGGCGCCCTGCCCGCGGTCGTCACCGGAGTCGGGCTCGTCACCGGCCCCGGGCTCGTCGGTCACGGCTCCGTGCCCCGAAGTTCCCGCAGTCTCCGGATCGACCGTCTGGCGCTCGACCTCGGCGCCCGCCGGCGGCGAGAAGGCGAAGACGTCCTCGTCGACGGCCGCGTACGAGACGCGCTCGAACCCGAACGACAGCGTCGGCTCATCGGCACCGCGCGCCGTCACGTCGACACGCAGCGGCACGAAGGTGCGGCCGTCGATCGCCGCCTGGATCGAGCCCAGAGCCGTGTCCGCGGCCGCCGGCGTCATGGTCAGCAGGTACGCGTCCTGGCCGGCGACGACGCTCGCGCCGGTCACCTCGACGGTCATGAAGCGCGCGGCGGCGGCGAGCATGTCGGCGACGCGCTCGGGCGTGGGCGGCTCCGGCGCCGGCGAGCCCGTCGCCGGCGGCTCCAGTGCCGGCTCCGTCTCGCCGCTCGCACCCGCCGTCGTGAGCTCGCGCGCCGCGTCGAACTCGTACAGCCGCGCCGTGTTCTCGACCGCGTCGTAGACCCACGCCGTGCCCGCGGCGCCGTCCACGACGATCACCTGGTCGCCGGCCTCGGTGTACGCGTCGAATCGCGCCTGGTCGCCCTGCGCCCACAGCCGGCCGGCGCCGTCGCTGAGCAGCGGCGACTGCGTCACGTCGGCGAAGGCGCCGTCGGCGAGGGCCGGGAGGTCGCCGAAGAGGCGGTTCTTCCACACGATGTCACCGCTGATCGCCTGCGGCCCCTCGTCGTGGGCCGCCACGCGCGCCAGAAGCTCGGCCGCGGTCATCGCCGGCAGATCGGTGTCGTCGTCGGCGCCGGCGACCGCGACCAGCCCGACGGCGAGAGCCGCGAGCGCGGCCAGCGCGGCGATGATGATGAGGGGGAACCTCGAACGCATCGACTACTCCTTCCCTGCGTCCTCTCAGCCCCGGTTCTTCCGCGCCGGCCGCGGTTCCGAACCTCGGGGCGACGTGGGCGTCAGGGCAGGTTGTAGACGAAGGCCGTCCAGCCGGCGACGAACTGGTCCCAGCCGAGGCCGAGCGAGTCGCGCACGGCCGCGTCGAGGCCCTCGGGGGTCAGGTCGGAGTCGGCGACGGCGCGCAGGAAGTCGCGCAGGGTCGCGACGCCCCAGCCGTCCAGCACGTACAGCACGATGCTGCCGCCCATGAGGTAGCCGAGGCGGACCCGCTCGATGCCGCTGCCCATCCACAGGCTGCCGGTGGCGAGGGCGGTGGTCAGCGGGAGACTCTGGTTGCCCCCGGCGAGCTCCTCGCGCAGGGCGGCGTACGTACGCCCTCCCTCGACGGCCACGGCGAGGCCCTCGAGGAGCAGCGTCGGGCTGTGCTCGGTGCCGGCGAACCAGCGCATCGTGTAGGCGTGAGTGAGCTCATGGGCGAGCATGAGCGGCGCCCAGTCGCCGACGTCGCCGAGCGCCGGCGCGAGGACGCCGATGTCGCGCGGCCACCACTCGGCGTCGGCGAGGCGCGGCGTCGGCGCCGAGAAGAAGCGGATGCGGTCGTCGGGGAAGGGCGCTCCGCGGAAGCGGTCGATCTGGCCGCGCGAGCCGAAGACCAGGATCAGCGTCGTGCGCCCGGGGTCGAGACGAAGCACGTCGAGCCGGTCGTGCGCCGGGCCGGCGAGCTCGGCGAGCGACTCGGCGCGCGAGCGCCAGGAGCGGTCGGCGACCACCAGACAGCCCTCGCCCTTGACGACGATGGGGCGGTTGAACGCCATGAAGAACTGGCGCTCGGCCGCGTCCGGCGTGGGATCGCCGACCACGAGCGTGCGGTCGCCGGTGCGCCGCAGGTCGAGCACGCGGTCGGCCATCACGCGGTCGGCCGGTCCGGCCGCGCCAAGCTTGCCGGTGAAGTGGACGTCGAAACGCCCCGGCCTGCCCTGGATCGGCACCACGTCGGCGGCCACGCCCGACCACGGCAGCGGGCTGAGACGGCGGAAGAGGTCGCGCGCCGCCGCCCGGGCACGCTTGCCGTCGGTCGGCAGGGCGTCGCGCCAGGCTTGCCGGTCGCCGGCCTCGAGCGCCGCCGCGGCGGCGGCGAGCGCGGCTTCGGCCTCGGCGAGAGTCGCCGGCCGGTCGACGGGCGCCGGCGCGCCGGGCTCGCCGCCCTCTCCGGCGAGGTCCACCGCCGCCGGCAGCAGACCGAGGCCCACGACCCCGAGGACGAAGGCCGCCAGGGCGAGGAGCAGCGTCCGGCGTACGCGGCGGCGGCCGCTCATGCGGCCGCCGCCGCGTCGGTCGCCTTTCGTCGCGCACCCCTGTCGCGTGCGGTCCTCACAGCCCGGAGTCCCTCCCGGTCGCGTCGGTCACTCGGTCTCATTGTAGCGGCAGGGCGCGGCCGTGGCCGGGCCCGGCGCAGGACCCAGGCGGAGGGCGAGCTTCCTCTTTGCCTCACGGCCCACTAACATCCGACACGCACGCGCCACCGCGGAGGACCCTACGCCGTGACCCTGATCGTCTGCCCGAACCTCGCCATCGACCGCGTCCTGCTGGCCACGCGCCTCGAGCCCGGCAACCTGCACCGGTTGCGCTGCCTGCAGCACCAGGCCGGGGGGAAGGGCGCGAACGTGGCGCGGGTGCTGAAGGCCCTCGGCGGCCGCGGGCTGCTCGTCGGGGTGGCGGCCGGCTCTACCGGCCGTTTGGTCGGCGAGCTCGCGGCCGCCGAGGGCCTCGACGTGTTGCTGGTCGCCGCCGACGGCGAGGCGCGCGTCTCCAACGTGATCATCGAAGGTGACGGCCGCGTCACCGAGGTCTACGAGCACGGCCCCGGCGTCGACGCGGCGACCGTCACCGCGCTGCTCGAGACCGTACGCGAGCAGGCCGGTATGGACGACGGCTGGGCGATCGTCAACGGCCACTCGCCGCCCGGCGTGGGGCCGGACTTCTACGCCCGGCTCGTCCGCGCCCTGCGCGCCGCCGGGCGCCGCGTCATGATCGACGCCGCCGGCCCGCAGCTCGGGCACGCCTTGGCGACCGGCCCCGACTTCGTCAAGGTCAATGCCCTCGAGGCGTGCAGCGCGGTCGGCGACCCAGCAGCCCCCGGCGCCGCCCCGGGCGAGGCCGCCGCGGCGCTCACCGCGGACGAGGCCGGCGCGGCGGACGCACCGCCGGTCTTCCTCCCTGCCGATCACGGCGACTGCGACGCCGTGTCCGCGACCCTCGACGACACGGGGCGCGTCGCGCGCGGGCACGAGCTCTGCCGGCGACTCGTCGCGGCCGGCGCCGCCCGCGCCGCCGTCACCATCGGCGCGGCGGGCGTCGTGGCGCTCGCCGACGGCCTCGCGTACCACGCCCGCACGGAACCGGTCGGCGTCGTCAGCACCGTGGGCTCGGGCGACTCCTTCGCCGCCCGGCTGCTGCTCGGGCTCGAGCGCGGCGAGGAGCTGGGGGCGGCGTTGGCCGGGGCGGCCGCGGCCGCCTCGGCCCACGCCGCCTCGCCGCTCACCGCCCACCTCGACCCGCACGAGGTCGCGCGCCTCGCGGCCGGCGCGACGGTCCGCGTCGAGCCGCTCTGACCCGACGCCGGGAGCGCCGCGTTTACCCGCCCCCGTCTCCCGGCTACACTTGAGCGGTCCCCGGCCCGGAGCGCCTCACCATGTACCCCGAGCTCTTCCGCATCGATGGTCTCACCTTCCACAGCTTCGGCCTCATGGCCGCGCTGGCCCTCATCGTCCCCGGCCTGCTCGTCGTCTGGCCGCTGCTCCGGCGCCGCGGCGTCACCCCGGACTTCGCCATCGAGGTGATCGTCGCCGCCGGCGTGGGCGGCTTCGTCGGCGCCCGCCTCTACTACATGGCCGAGCAGTGGAGCAGCGTGCGCGAGGACATCCTCGGCAGCATCTTCACCGGCATCGGCTTCACCTGGTACGGGGGGCTCATCGGCGGCTTCGTCGCCGTCGTCGTCTGGTCGCTCGTTCGCCGCATCCCCCTCGGCGTCGTCGCCAACGCGACGGCGCCGGCCGTGGCACTGGGCTACGCGATCGGGCGCATCGGCTGCCAGCTCGCCGGCGACGGCGACTACGGCAGCCCCAGCGACCTGCCTTGGGCGATGGGCTACCCGAACGGGACGGTGCCGACCCCGCCCGGCGTCACGGTGCACCCCACGCCGGTCTACGAGATCCTCATGATGGCGCCCATCATCTACGTGCTGTGGCGCCTCGCCAAGGGGCGGCGCTCCGGCTGGTGGACCTTCGGCTGGTTCCTCGTGCTCTCGGGGGCCGAGCGCTTCGTGGTCGAGTTCTGGCGGCGCAACCCGGAGTGGTTCGTGGGCCTGACCCAGGCGCAGTGGGTGGCGATCGCCAGCGCCGCGATCGGCGTCGTGCTGATCCTCGCGTTCCGCGGCCGGCCGGCCGAGATGGCCCCGGAGCAGCGCGTCACGCGGGCCGAGGCGCGCCGCGCCGAGAGGGCCAAGGCGCACTGACGCGCGCCGCCGCGGCTCACCCGGCGGGCCACTCCGGGCGCGCCGCCGGCACCAGCAGCAGCGGGCAGGGCGACTGCTCGAACATCGCGCGCACCACCGGCGCGCGCTCGCCGGCCAGCGCACCCCACCACGAGAGGGCGACGAGCTCGGCGTCGAGGTCGCGGGCCTCCTTCACGATGGTCGAGACCGGATCGCCCACCCGCACCACGACGCGGTGCCGGCCGCCCCTCGGGCACTGCGCGAAGCGCATCGTGAACTCCTCCCGCCAGGACGACCACTCGTACTGCTCCTGGTCGACCATGCGCGGTGCCGGCAGACTGCCGGGCTCCGACGGACACCGGCTGGTCATGACGTGCAGCATCACGATCTCGCGGCCGCGAGCGCAGAAGGCCTCGTCGGCGTAGCGCATCGCCTCGGAGGCCGATGGGCTCCCCTCGAGCGGGACGAGCAGGCGCTTGAGCCGGCCGATCGGGCGCATCCCCGGCCGCACCAGGAGGAGCGGGTCGCCGAGCTCCTTGAGGAGGCATTGGGCGATGCTGCCGAGGCCGGGCTTCGGGACCGTCCGCAGACCGAGGGCGATGAGCTCGATCTCGTCGGCCGCGGCGCGACGGACGATCTGTGCCGCGGTCTCGCCCTCGAACACCTCGAGGGCGAGACCCTCAAGGCCGGCGACGTCCTCCGGGGCGCCGACGTGGACGCCGAGCACGTCCCAGCGCCCAGCCTTGGCCAGCGCCGTCGCGTCGGCGAGCAGCCGGGCGTCGGATTCGCCGTGCCCCGAGAGTGCGACGAGCAGACTCACGTCTCCTCCTCCCAAGTGGCCCCGTCACGCACCCAGCGGTGTGCTCCCGGCGTGAGCTGTCGCTCGACTCCACCGAGAAGCACCGTCACCGGGGCGTGCTCCACCGCTATACCTACCCGGACCCGGCCGCCGCCAGCCTGCTCGAGGTCGAAGTGCGCCCGCGCGCCCCGGAACCACAGCGGCACCGAGAGGCGCCGCCAGGACGGCAGGAGGTTGGGGTCGACGACGAGCGCCTCGTCGAGGCGGCGGATGCCGGCGAAGCCCATCACCGCCGCCTGCCAGATGCCTCCCATCGTCGCCATGTGCAGGCCCCGGGCGGCGTTGCCCATGGTGTCGCCGAGGTCGATGTCGCAGGCCATCCTGAAGGCCTCCTCGGCCGCCGCCAGGTCGCCGAACTCGGCGGCCACCGCGGCGTGCATGCCCGGCGAGAGCGAGCTGCCGTGGGTGGTGAGGGGCTCGTAGTACTCGTAGTTGGCGCGTGCGACCTCGTCGGGGATGTCGTCGCTGAGGAGCCAGCAGAGCATCACCACGTCGGCCTGTTTGATGACCTTGGAGCGCAGCGTCACCTCGCGGCCCAGCATCAGGTCGGCGGCCATCGGGCGGGGGCGCAGGCGCTCGAGCGGCACGTCGTCGAGCTCGTAGAACCCCTTGAACTGCTCGTAGAGCCCCGTCGCCGGGTCGAAGCCGTCGGCGAGGCCGTCGGCCACCCGCCGCCAGGCCTCGAGCTCGCGTGGCGCGAGGCGCAGGCGCGCGCGCAGGTCGGTGGCCCGGGTCAGGGACCGGCGCTCGAGCCAGCGCAAGGCGACGATCGCGGTGCGGATGTTCCAGCGCGCAAGCACGTTGGTGTAGGCGTTGTCGTCGACGCCCTCATGGTATTCGTCGGGGCCGACGACCTGGTTGATGTGGTGCCGGCCGTCGCCGCCGAGGACGGCGCGCGAGGCCCAGAAGCGCGCCGTCTCGAGAAGCAGCTCCACGCCCATCTCGTCCATGAACGCGTCGTCGGCGGTCGCCTTCCAGTACTCCCACACCGCCCACGCCACGTCGGCCGAGATGTGGTGCTCCATGAGGCCGGAGAGGATCGGCACGACCTCCCCGCCGGGCCCGATGCCGTACGGCGGCGTGGTCTCGACGCCGCGATCGGCCGACTCCCAGGGGAAGAGTGCTCCCCGGTGCCCGAGCCCGCGTGCCTTCTCCCGCGCTCCGTCCAGCAGCCGGTAACGGTAGGTGAGCAGGGTGCGCGCCGTCTGCGGGTGCGTGTAGATGTAGAACGGCAGGACGAAGACCTCCGTGTCCCAGAACACGTGGAGGAAGTACGACATGCCGCTGAGGCCGCGGGCGCCGACGGAGACCGTCGCCTTGTCGGGATGGGCGGTGCTGATGAGGTGATGGATGGAGAAACGCAGCGCCTCCTGCGCGGCCGCGTCGCCCTCGACGACGAGATCGCTGTCACGCCAGCGCGCCGCCCACGCGGCCTCGTGGCGCGCGAGCAGCTCCTCGAAGCCGAGCCGCCCGGCCCGCTCGAGGGTGCGCACCGCCTTCTCCTTCGACGGCAGGCGGGTGCGCGCCGAGACGATGGCGGCGAGCCGGTCGACGGTCGCGGGCTCGCCGGCCTCGAGGCGCCCGCCGATGACGTCGCGCGCCTGGTCGACGGTGCGCTCGACCGGCGAGCCGGCCGCCGGTCTCGTGCTCACCGCCAGCACGTGGCCGCCGCCCTTGTGGCCCCGCGTGCTGACCACGAACCCGGGGCCTTCGCCCGGCTCGAAGGTGGCATCGAGCACCGGGCCGCCGGCGTGGGTGACGCCGACCGCCCCCTCCCAGACGATGCGGCCCGAGAAGTCCTCGGGCACCGCCTCGGCGCGCAGCGCCATGACGGCACGGTCGTCGAGCGAGGCGAAGCGGGCGGTGCGGACGCTGACCGTGCGGCCGCCCGCCTCCCGCTGTCGCCAGTAGCGGTACACGACGCCGCTGCGCAGGTCGAGCACGCGGTGATGGCCGAGGATCTCGCCGTTGGCCAGGGTCAGCGGCGTGTTGCCGATCTTGAGACGCAGCCCCAGCCAGTCCGGGGCCGGCACAGGCTTGCGGATGCGGGGCTCGGCCGTGTCGTCGCCGAAGACCCCGGCGACCAGGGTCGCCGGGGTCGACACGGCCGAGCCCTCCTCGAGCGAGCCGCGGGTGCCGGTCTCGCCGTTGGCCACCGTGAGCAGCGTCTCGATCTCGCGCTCGCGGAACGGGTCGAAGCCCTTCACCTCGTAGCGCCACGCCGGGTCGCCGGTCGGCTCGGGGAAGCGGGCCCGCGCCACGACCTCGCGGCGCGCCACCTGGTCCTCGAGGACGTGCAGCAGCGTGGTCCACCCGCCGCCGAGGTGCAGCACCCGCGGCGGGGGACCGCCGCGCTCCTCCCCGACCGAGACGAAGCGCGCGCCCGCGAGCTCGGGCAGGAGGAGCTTGCGGTCCGGCCCGTCGACTCCGTGGACGGGGGCGAACGCGTGACCGACGACCAGGAGGTCGGCGATGTCGCGACCGCGCTCGGCGACCAGCACGCGGGCGACGGCGCGCATGCTGTCCGCCCGGTCGGTCACGCCCAGTTCGACGGCCGTGCCCTCGGCGTGGACGCGGATCGCGGGGAACCCGCCCTCGGCGAGGTCGGCGCGCACGGCCTCCACGGCGCGCCAGACGCTGTCGAAACCGGCTTCGGCGACGACGTCGCGAAGGCCGCGCGAGCGCGCCGCGGCGCCGGCGCGGCCTTCGCCCTTGGAGGCGAGCTCGACGCTGACGCGCGTCTCCGGTCCGGGCCCGGGGGTCGCCTCCAGGCCGCGGGCGCGCCAGCGCTCGGCCACGAACCCGGCGGCCGCGGCCAGGTCGGTCTGCTCCGCGGCCGTCAGGTGGCGGCGCTCGAGGAGGCGCGGCCCGCGCGGGCCGACGACGTACAGCTCGGCGCCGCGTCTGAGCAAGAGGAAGAGGCGGCCCTCGGCGCCCGGACGGGCGCCGAGGGCCTCGTCGACCTCGCGCACTCCGGCGCGCCCGACAATGGCCACGTCGACGCCGAGTGCCGTGAGGCGCTCGACGGCGCTGCGCAGGGCGCGCAGCACGGGGCCGTCGGCGGCGGCGCCGGGCCACGTGAAGCAGACCACGCCGAATTCGCGGTCGAGTTCGTCGGGCAGGCTCCTCTGCGCGCGCGCCGTCACGGGGCAATCCTGCCCCAAAGCGGCGGCGGCTGCACCACTCCCGTCCGGCGGCTCCACCAACCGCCCGATGCGCGGTGCGTCGCATGCTCCGCGCGCCCCGCCCCCGACCGCGCCGTCCGACCGCCGATCGCGTACCGCGGCTGTAGACTAGCGACGCCGCCGTTCGTCCAGGAGGGACCATGCCGCACATCGACACCGACTTCGTCCGCAGCCAGTTCCCCGCCCTCGCGCGGACCATCGCCGGCCACCCGGCGGCTTACCTCGACGGCCCCGGGGGCACCCAGGTCCCGCAGCGCGTCCTCGACGCCATGCGCGACTACCTCGTGCACAGCAACAGCAACATCCACGGGTTCTTCGCGACCACCGAGGAGACCGACGCGATGATCGCCGGCGCCCGCGAGGCGCTGGGCGACTTCTTCGGCTGCGGCCCCGACGAGGTCGCCTTCGGCGCCAACATGACGACCCTCAACTTCCTGCTCGCGCAAGCCATCGGCCGCGACCTGCAGCCCGGTGACGAGATCCTCATCACCGAGATCGACCACGAGGCCAATCGGGGGCCCTGGCTGCACCTCGCCGAGCGCGGCGTGCTCGTGCGCGAAGTCCCGGTGCACACCTCGACCTGCACCCTCGACTGGGACGCGTTCGAGACCATGGTCAAACCCGGGCGCACCAAGGTCATCGCCCTCAACTACGCCTCCAACGCGGTGGGGACGGTCAGCGACGTCGCGCGCGCCGCGGCGCGCGCCCGTGAGATCGGCGCGCTGTCGGTCGTCGACGCCGTGCACTACGCCCTGCACGGCCCGATCGACGTCAAGGCCATCGGCTGCGACTTCCTGCTCTGCTCGGCCTACAAGTTCTTCGGCCCGCACGTCGGCGTGGCTTACGCCCGCCGCCCCGTCCTTGACGCGTTGCGCACCCTGATGCTGAGCACCCAGGAGCCCGGGCCGCCGTTCAAGCTCGAGACCGGCACCCTCAACCACGAGGGCATCGCCGGCGCGGCGGCGGCGGTCGAGTTCATCGCCGACTTCGGGCGCCGTCACGAGGAGCTCGTAGCCGACGAGCTCCCCGGGGAGCTGCGGGGCCGGCGACGGGCGATCGTGGCGGGCATGCTGGCGAGCGAACTGCACGAGCGGCCCATCGCCCGCCGCCTCATCGAGGAACTCTCGGCGATCGACGGCGTCACCGTCTACGGCCCGCCGGCCGGGCACCCGCGCACCTCGACCGTCTCGTTCACGCTCGACGGCATGAGCGCGCCCGACGTGTGTCGCACGCTGGGCGAGCGGGGCCTCTTCCTCTGGGACGGCCACTTCTACGCGTTCAAGCTGGTGGAGCGGCTGGGGCTGATGGACCGCGGCGGCCTGGTACGCGCCGGCCTCGCCCCCTACAACACCATGGCCGAGGCCGAGCGCCTCATCGCCGCGGTCGCCGAGTTGGCGGCGGCGGCGAAGGTTGGCCCGGCATGAGCGCGAGCGCGCCGCGAGGCGCGGGCGAGAGCGCACCGCGAGGCGTGGGCGCGACGGCGCCGCGCCGCGTGACCCTCTGCATCCTGGGCTTCGGCAACGTCGCGCGGCGGCTCTGCGAGGTGCTGGCGGCCCGCGAGCGCGACCTCGCGGAGCACTTCGGCCTCGAGGTCGTCGTCACCGCCGCCGGCACGCGCTCGCACGGCAGTCTCGTCGCGCCGGCCGGCCTCGGCCCGGCCGCGACGCTGCGTGCCGCCGGGCTCGAGCCGGGCGACCTGGGGTCGGCGCCGGCGACGCCGGCCGGCTGGGGCTTCTCCGAGCCGGCCCGTCCCGGCGCCGAGCTCATCGCCGCCTCCGGCGCCGACGTGCTCGTCGAGGCGACCGTGCAGGAGGAGGGCGGCGCGGCGACGGCGATCGCCCACGTCGAGGACGCGCTGGCGCGCGGCATGCACGTCCTCAGCGTCAACAAGGGCCCGGTCGCCTGGGACTACCGCCGACTCGCCGACCTCGCCGCCGCCCACGGGCGGCGCCTCCTCTTCGAGGGCGTGACGATGGACGGCTGCCCCGTCTACAACCTCGCCGTGCGCTGCCTGCCGGGCACGCGCGTGCTCGGCATCAGCGGGGTGCTGAACTCGACGACCAACTACCTGCTCGACGCCATGGCCGAGGGCCGGGCCTTCGACGAGGCGCTCGCCTGGGTGCAGGCCGAGGGCTTCGCCGAGGCCGACCCCTCGCACGACATCGACGGCGTCGACGCGGCGAGCAAGACGGCGGCGCTCGCCAACGTGCTGATGGACGCACGCCTCACGCCGGCCGACGTGCCGCGCGAGAGCATCCGCGCGATAGGTGCAGAGCGCGCCGCCGCGGTGCGCGCGGCCGGCCGGCGCCTGCGCGTCGTCTGCGCGGCCGACGTCGTGGAGGGCGCCGAGCGCCTGCCGGTGCTCGGCGCCCCGCACGCCGCGGCGCCGGGCAGCGTCGCAGAGGTCGCGGACGAGCCGACCACGCCCGCCGAGCCGCCGGCGGTGTCGGCGACCGTCCGCCTGGTCGAGGTCGACGCCGATCACCCGTTCTTCGCCGTCGGCGGCTCGATGTCGACGGTCATCATCCGCACCGACCTCATGGGCGAGGTGCAGGTCGTCGAGCGCGACGCGTTGCTCACGCAGACCGCGTACGCGCTCTACGGCGACCTGCTCTCGATCTACTCCGGGGCCTGAGCGCCACTTACGCCGACGGCCGGCGTCCGGCCCGCATCGTCCGCGTGCTCACGTACCGCAGGCGAACGGCCGACAGAGGAGTATGGTCACCGTCGCCGACCCCCTGCCCCCGGCCGACGTGTCGGCGCGGAGGCCACGGCTCGCGAATCCCCGGGCGATCCTGATCGCCCTCGTCGCCGTGCTGGTCGGAGGGCTCCTGGGGGCCGCCGGCTTCGCCGCCGAGCGGCGCCTCGGCGGCCCTCACGTCGAGGTGCACCGTACGTCGAGCGGGTGGCGCATCACCGCCGAAGGCGGACTACGCTTCCACGGCCCCGACCTGCACGGCCGACACCTGGTCTGGCAGGACGGTCCGTTCGTCCTCCTTATGGACCTCGACTCCGGCCACCTGCGGACCCTCGCCCCCGGACCGGAGAACGACGCGACTTGGCGACCAGCCGTCTCGGGGGAGTACGTCGTGTGGTTCGAGGCGCCCCGCGGGGCGTGGCGCGGCGACGCCTACAGCTACGACTTCGACTCCGGGCGCCGGCGCCTGGTCGCCGAGGAGGTCCTCGTCGCCTCCTACCCCGACGTCTCGGGTCGGACGGCCGTCTGGACCGAGTCGGTCGGCGACGGGGCGGCGCAGCTCACCACGATCGACCTCGTCACCGGGGTGCAGCGGTCGCTGGCGGCCCCCGACGGCGAGCCGCTCGTGGACGGCCGGCTCGTCGCCTCTCGGCGCTGGCCGTCCGCCACCGGTCGCGACGAGATCGTCGGCATCGACCTGGACACCGGGGGGCGGACGCTGATCGCTTCGGCCGCGCCCGGCAGCGCTCTCGGGATCACCGGCTGGGCCGTCTCCGGCCGGCGCGTCGCGTGGTGCTGGAAGGACTGGTCGACGGGGGAGAGCCGGGTGCTCGTGCGCGACGTCGACACCCTGCAGACCGTGCCGGTCGCCACCGGGGCCGGGCTCGTCGGCCCATCCCTCGACGGGGACCTCGTCGTCTGGGCCGAGGCGACGAGCGGTGGCACCCGCATCATGGGTCAGCGCCTCGGCGGCGAGGACCGCGAGATCGCCGTCACCGAGCTGACCGTGTCCCACGTGCTCGTGAGCGGCGAAGTCGTCGCCTGGATGGGCGAAGACTCGGCGGGCCGGAGTGTCCTCGAGGTCGTGGAGTCACCGTTGTGAGCCGGCTGCGCAGCTACGCGGCGATGCGCTCCCCGCGGATGTCGCCTTCGAGCGAGCCTATCCTCTTCTGGACCCTCTGCTACCTGTGGGTACTCAATGTCGCCGACCTTGCCCTGACGAACTACGGCATCTGGCTCGGGTTCGCGAGCGAAGGGAACGGCGTCATGCGCTACTTCCTCCACCAAGGGACGGCGCCGGCGGCGGGCTTCAAGATCGGCATCGTGACCGTCGGCGTCCTCCTCCTCTGGCGCCTCCGCCGTTACCGCACCGCACTCGTCGCCGCTGTGACCCTGACCGGCGTGCTCGCCGCGGTGGTGACCTACCAGGCATTCTGGCTCGCGAGCCTCTGAACCGTTCTGCGCGCGCGGGCGGCAGCCCGCGCAGGGGACAGCGGCAGCGCGGACAGCGCTTCGATCGCCGCGGGGGCCGCACAAGCGGCGCATCAGGCCGCTTCCGGCACACCAACGTTGTCACTATCTATCCGGTCAGTTAACATGAGCTCTCGCTATCGTCGTGCCCGCCGGGGCGCGGAAAGGGGGAGTATGGAAGACCGCATCCCGACCCGTATGGGCGACGGGACGCTCGCTCGCCTCACCAGGAGCGAGATCCGCGCCGACGTCGAGGACGGCGTTCAGCAGGCGGTGCGGCGAGCCAAGGTACCGCCGCTCGCCGCCGACGAGATCGACCACCTCGTCGACCTCTACGCCTCGCCGGCGAAGACGGTCGGCGTCGACCTCGGTGACGAGATCGTCCTCAGCTGCGACGGGTCCGGCATGAAGACCCACGCCACGCGCGAGCAGGACATGCAGTCCTACGAGCAGTGGATGGGCGCCGACCTCTTGGAGCTCTGCCCGGGCGACTACTCGCTCAAGGTGGTGCGCACGATCCTGCCCTACGAGGCCCAGTGCCTGCACGACGCCCTGCTCTCCACGGTGGCGCCGATGCAGTACGGGGTGATGCCCAACCTCGGCCTCTACGCCAAGGACGACGGCCCCTGCGAGAACTGGTCGCTGCTCCTGCCGGCCGGCAAGATCTCGGAGGCGCGGGCCTCCTGCGAGGAGGCCGCCGACATGGCGGTCGCCGACGCCGTGCGCATGGCCGACGTCATGTACGAGGCCGGCGCCGACGCGATCGACTTCGACACCACCGGCGCCTCCGGCGACCCCGAGTTCTGGGCCACGCTGCGGGCGACCGAGATCATCCGCGAGAAGTACCCGGACATGGGCGTGCAGCTCGGCATGGCCGGCGAGTTCGTGCTCGGCATGCACGGCGAGCTCGAGTACAAGGGCAAGCGGCTCGCCGGCATGTGGCCGCTCGAGCAGCTGCACGCAGTCCAGGAGGCCGGGGCGACGATGTACGGGCCGGTCGTCAACGTCAACACCGGCAAGAGCTGCGCCTGGAACACGGCCCGCGCCTGCGCGATCGTCAAGCCCTGCATGGACGAGGCCGAGATCCCGGTGCACATGAACGCCGGCATGGGTGTCGGCGGGGTGCCGATGTTCGTGCACCCGCCGGGCGACGCCGTCGCGCGCTCGGCCAAGGCCTTCGTCGACATCTTGAAGGTCGACGGGTTGTAGGTGGGTTCCGGCGACCCGCACGGGATGCACAACGCCCATGCGCAAGCCGCGGGACTGGGTGGGATGCGAGCCGCGGGAGACCTCGTGGCCCGTATGCAGATGACTCGCGGGATGCGTTTGAAGGAGGCCAAGCAGTACGTGGCCTCGAAGCTCGGTGTGACGCCCTTCGACCTGGGCGACACGGCGACGATGACGGAGGTGAGGAATGACTTCGGCTTCGGCCGGATACACTCCTACGCCATCAGTCATCCCTGGCAGGCGAACTTCATCGAGGCGAAGTTCAACATCAGCCGGGTGCTGGAGGTGCCGATCCTCTGCGTGGAGCGCTTCAAGGAGCGCACCGGCATGACGGAGGCGCCGACCACACATTGAGCTGGTGCGGTGGGGCGGCGGTGCGCGCGACCTTCGGGTCGCGCCGCCCGCCGCCCTCTTCTTTCGCCCCGTCGCGCGGCGGCACGCCGCACGCCGCCCGCCGCCCTCTTCTCTGGCCCCTCTGCGCCGTGACACCGGCGGATCTGCCTCGGCCTCATCGCGCCATGGCGTGCGCCTTCACAGCTTCGCCCACATTATCGTCACCCCGCCGCACCGCCGTTCGCCTTGCGGAGGAAAAGAGTGATGGCATAATGGTCTGGATGCCATCATGAGAGCTCCCAGCTTGAAGCGCCGGACGAAGATGGTCCGCATGCAGATCCAGCTCACCGACCAGCAGTTGGGCCTGCTGCGGCACGAGGCCGCCGAGCGCGGTACCTCGGTAGCGGCCTTGGTGCGTGAGGCCGTCGACCGGGCGCTGAAGAGGCCTGCCAGAGGCGCGAGCCTCGAGGAGCGCAAGCGCCGCGCGATCGCCGCCGCCGGACGGTTCCACTCCGGGCTCGGCGACGTCTCGGCGCGCCACGACGACTACTTCGCCGACTCGATCGAAGAGTGAGCGTGTTCGTCGACACATCGGCGCTGTTCGCGACGCTCGACGCCGACGACGCCGCTCACGACGTCGCTCTTCCCGCCTGGCGACACGGCATCGACCACGGTGAGGGCTTCGTCACGACCGACTACGTGATCGTCGAGACCATCGCTCTTGCGCAGCGCAGGCTGGGTTTCGCCGCTGTCGCCACACTCGTCGACGAGATGCTGCCGATGATCGACACCGCCTGGGTGACCGAGGGCGACCACGAGAGCTCCCTCGCCGCCCTCGTCACGGCCGGCCAGCGCCGTCTCAGTCTCGTCGACTGCGTGAGCTTCACCGTCATGCGACGACTTGGCGTCCGGGAGTACTTCGGCTTCGACCCTCACTTCGCCGAGCAGGGGTTCACCGCCTACACAGGGCGGTCGTGAGCCCGCTGACGCCGTGACGTCTCTCGACTCCGCGATGCCGGACGATGCCGTGAGACCGCCGGATGCAGAGACTCCGCTCGACGCCGTGACACCGCTGGACGCCCCGACGACGCCCGACGTGCCGCACCCCGACGCCTTGGGCCTTCCGGTCGTCGCCGACTGGTTCTCAGTGACCTGGGTGACCGGCAGCATCGCCATGCTGACCGAGCCCCACGTCGACGACCTGCTGCGCGCCAACCTCTGGTACGTACGCGGCCGCGAGCGCGACCTGCTCGTGGATTCCGGCAACGGCGTAGCCCCACTGCGGCCGGTGCTCAGCCGCTTCGCTCGTGGCCGCGCCCGCGAGGCGATCGCCGTCGCGACCCATGCCCACATCGACCACATCGGCGGACTGCACGAGTTCGAGCGCCGCCTCCTGCATCCGCGCGAAGAGGCGGCGGCCCTGCACATCTCGGAGATCCCGCCGCTGTGGACGGCCGACTGGCCCGAGGAGTTCACGGCGCAGCTCACCGAGGCCGGGCTGCCGCCGGCGCCTCTGCTCGTCGACGCGCGGCCGGCGCCCGACTTCGACCCGGTCGCCTTCAGGATCACCCCGGTCACGGCCACGCACCTCGTCGAGGGCGGCGACGTGATCGACCTCGGGGAGCGGCAGTTCCAGGTGCTGCACCTGCCCGGCCACACGCGGGGGAGCATCGGCCTCTGGGACGAGGCCGCCGGGGTCCTCTTCTCGGGCGACGTCGTGTACGACGCCGAGCTCCTCGACACGTTGCCGGAGTCCAGCGTGGAGGAGTACGTACGCACGATGGCGCGACTGCTCGACCTGCCCGTGACGGTCGTCTACCCCGGGCACGAGGAGCCCTTCGGGCGCGAGCGCCTGCGCGAGATCGCCCGGGCGTACCTTCGCGAGCATGACGGCTGAGCGCGCGCCGGCCGCCGGGCGGCGCGTCCAGCTGGCGGCCGCCATCGTCGCGATGGTGTGCATCGCCCCGCTCCAGTACTCGTGGACGCTCTTCACGACGCCGCTCGAGCAGCAGAACCCCTGGTCGCTCCCGCAGGTCCAGCTCGCCTTCACCTTCTTCATCGTCGCCCAGACGCTCTCGCAGCCCCTCGGCGGCTACTTCATGGACCGGCGGGGGCCGCGGCTCGCCTTCATCGTCGCGGCCGCCCTCATCGTCGTCGGGTGGGGCGGCCTCGGAGTGACGGGCAGCCGCCCGCTCTTCTACGCCCTGTACAGCCTCGCCGGCGTCGGCGCGGGTATCGTCTACGCGGGCGCCATCGGCACGGGCATCCGCTGGTTCCCGAACCGCCGCGGCCTGGCTCTCGGTCTCATCGCCGCGGGCTTCGGCGTCGGCGCCGCGCCGTTCACGCCGTTCGTCCACCGGCTGCTCGAGAGCTACGGGGTGCGGCCGGCTTTCGTCGTGACCGGCCTCGTCATCGGCGCGGCGGTGCTCGTCGTGGGGCTGCTCCTGAAGACGCCGCCGGCCAGGCCGGTGGCAGTCACGCAGGCAACCGGCCCGGGCGCTGCGGCGGACTTGCCGGCCTACGAGGGTCTCGCTCCGCCGGACGGCCCGGTCGCGGCTGCCCTCCCGGCGGCGCACGAGGGTCTCGCACCGCTCGGCCTCCTTCGCCTCGGCCAGTTCTGGCTGGCCTTCGTCGCCTTCTTCTGCATGGCCACGGGCCTGCTCATCCTGACCGCCAACACGAGACCGATCGGCGAGGACTTCGGCATCGCGGCCTCCGTGATCGTCGTCGCGCTGGTGCTGCAGCAGGTCCTCAACGGGGCGAGTCGTGTGGTGTGGGGCTGGGTCTCCGACCGCTTCGGCCGCGAGATCACCATGACCGTGGCCTTCGCCCTGACCGGCCTCTTCCTGTGTCTGATCCCTGCCTTCGGCTCGTGGCCACCGGCATTCGTGTTCCTGACGGCGATGGTCTACTTCACGGGCGGGGAGATGTTCGCCCTGTTCCCCGCCTTGACCGCCGACCGCTTCGGCTCGCGCTACGCGGCCGCCAACCAAGGGATGCTCTACACGGCCAAGGGGCTCGCCTCGCTCGCCGGCGGCGCCTTCGCCGCCTGGCTCGCGCTCACGCAGAGCTGGGCCGTGGTG
>DATHSP010000033.1:0-14404 GCA_035464075.1 Thermoleophilia bacterium
CGTCCCGGGCACGCTCGTCGCCGGTCTCTGCGTCGGCCTGCTGTTCGTGGCGCCGTCGTACCCCGTGCTGCTCGCGTTGCTCGCGCTCTCCGGCATCGGGTGCGGCTGCATCTACCCCTCGGCGGTGAAGGCGCTCGTCACGTGGTTCCCGCCTCGCGAGAGGGCCACGGCGATCGGCCTGAACCAGTCGGCGATCAACGTGAGCGGCATCGCCGGCGCGGCGCTGCTCCCCACCGTCGCCCTGGCGATGGGCTGGCAGTACGGCTTCCTCTTCGTCGGCCTGCTGGCGCTGGCGATCACCGTCGTGTGCTTCGTGCTGTACCGGGAGCCGGCGGGGCAGCCGCTGCGGCCGGGCGTCGTCGCGTACGTCGGCGACGCGCGGGGCGACGGCGGCTCGGCCGAAGCCGGGAGCGAGGCGGTCGCCGGTGAAGCGGACCCCGCACCCGGCGAGAGCGGCTGGGCCGGAGTCCTCGCCCTGCTGCGTCGGCGCGACATCTGGCTGCTGTCCGCCGGCGGGCTCTTCCTCGGCATCGTCGAGTTCTCCGCCCTCGCCCACATGGTCCTCTTCCTCAAAGAGTCGCTGGCCTACACGGCCGTGGCAGCCGGCGGCCTGCTCGCCCTCTGCGAGGCCGCCGGCGCCTTCGGCAAGCCGGGCAGCGGCCTCGTGAGCGACCGCCTCTTCCGCGGCCACCGCAAGCCCGCCCTCCTCGCACTCGCCATCGCGGCCTTCGCCGTGTGCGCGCTGTTCGCGGTCTCAGGCGGCGACCTCGGATGGCTGCTCTACCCCTGCCTCGCCGTCTTCGGCGTCGCGGCGATCGGCTGGGCGGGCCTGTACGGCACGCTGGCCGGCGAGATCGGCGGCGCTCGGCGGGCCGGCCTCGCGGCGGGGCTCTGCTCGGCCATGGTCAACGTGGGCATCGTGGTCGGCCCGCCCGTC
The DNA here is from genome assembly GCA_035464075.1 of Thermoleophilia bacterium. Classification (GTDB taxonomy): domain Bacteria; phylum Actinomycetota; class Thermoleophilia; order UBA2241; family UBA2241; genus UBA2241. The sequence goes on from DATHSP010000033.1 coordinate 938, forward strand.
TTCGGCCTCCTGGTCGACCGGACGGGCTCCTATCGTCCGTCCTGGGTGCTGATGACCGCGGCCGCGGGCATGGCCGTCGTCTGCTGGTCACTGCTGCGGGCGCCGGCGGCGGCGACCGTCGCCGCCGGCACGGCGACTGTCGGCACGGTCAGGGCGCAGCCGCGGCCGACGGGGCGGCCGGGAGTCGCCTACGACGGCGCCTGAGGCGTGGGACGCCAGACCGGGCGCGCGCACCCGAGCGGCCGGGCGGAGCGGAGGACGGCGCTCGAGGCGTGAAGCCTCAGCCCCGGCGCACCCGGTGGGCGGCGGCCGTGCCCGCCGCCTCGCCGTGGGCGATGGCCTCCGCCGGGGTGACGAAGCCGGCGACGAACCCGGCGAGCAGCGGGCCGGCCGCCGCGCCCGCGCCAGGTGCCGCGCCGAGGGCTGAGAGCACCACGGACCCGCGGCACAGGGCCTGGTACGCGAGGTCGTCGGCCGGGCGGGCCCCGGCCGCGTAGCAGATGGTGTCACAGGCGTAGGTGCGCGCGCGGCGCGGCACACCGCCGGGCCGCTCCGCAGCGCGCAGCGTGACCGACCGGACCCGGGTGAAGCCGCGGGCGGTCACGCTCCCGAGGCCGGTCAGCAGGTCGACGCCACAAGCCGCGAGCTCGGTGAGGACGTCGCGGTCGGCGACGGGGTGAGCGGAGGCGCCTCCGGAGGCACTCTCGGAGCCGCTCCTCGACGCAGCCCCCGCCGCGGCCGCGCCACCTTCCTCCGGCACCCGGTAGTCGGCGATGCAGGCGACCTCGACGCCCCCCGCGGCGAGTTGCAGGGCGATCGTGTAGGCGCGATCGTCACTCGTCACGAAGGCGACGCGCGAGCCCGGCAGCACGCCGCAGCGACTCATCAGGCGCCGGGCGGCCGTGGCGGTCATCACCCCGGGCAGGTCCCAGTTCGGAAAGGGCAGCCCCGTATCGTAGGCACCCGTGGCCAGGACGACCGCGGCGGGGTCGACCAGCAGAAGGTCGGGGCGCCGGTCGACGGCGATCGCGCCCTCTTCGTACCAGGCGAACGCATCGGCGCCCGTGATGACCTCGAGGCGCGCATCGTTCGCAGCCCGCTCGGCAAGGGCCGCGGCGATCGTGGAACCGGCGGGGACATCGTCGGCGAGGCCGCCGCCGAGTCGGTCGCCCCGATGTACGAGCAGCACCTGCGCCCCCGCACCGGCCGCGGCGAGGGCGGCGCTCATGCCGGCCGCACCGCCGCCGACCACGAGCACGTCCGTGGGGCGCCGCTCGCAGCGCGCAGCCCCGAGACGATCGACCGCCTCCGGGCTCGGCATCTCCCCCTGCCCCGCCACCTGCGCGAGACCGCGCTCGAACGCGCCCCAGAGGCGCGGCGAACCGCGGAACCAGCGATAGTAGAAGCCGGGCGGCATCAGGGTCGAGAGCGCGTCGGCGGCGCGCAAGAGGTCGCGGTCGGCGCCGGGCCACGCGTGCTCGCGCTCGACCGTCATGCCCGCGCGCACGGGGGTGACACAGGTGCGGACGCCGGGCAGTCCATCGACGCGCATCGCGCAGGACGAGCAGTGGCCCCGGCCGCAGCGGTAGCCCCGCGGCCGGTGGTACTTCGAGCTCCGGCCGAAGACGTGCACTCCGTTCGCGATCAACGCCGCGGCGACGGTGTCGCCCTCGCGCGCCGTTATCGGGCGGCCCTCGAAAAGAAAGGTGAACTCGGCCGCCGGCGGAGTGCCCTCGACGGGCCGCGGTGCCGGCCTCTGCCGTCCGACGCGAGGGCCGCTCACCCCGCGCTCCCCTCGGAAGCCGCGACGACGAGCGACGTCTCGCGGATCAGCTTGCCGGTCGCGAAGCGCTCCACGGTGAAGGGCGCCAAGGTCGGCGGCGTCACGCCGGTCGTGATGAGCTCGGCCAAGAGCGCCGCCGCAGCCGGGGCGCCGACGAAACCGTAGACCCACCCGCAGTCGAGGTAGAAGCCCCCGAGCCCGGGCGCCCGCCCGAGCACGGGCGCGATGTCGGCGGTCTGGGTGACGACGCCCGACCAGTGGCGCATCATGCGCACGCCGGCCAGGCGCGGGAAGAGGCGGACGAACTTCCACGCCATGTCGCGGGCGCCGTCGAGCGTCGAGCGGATGCTCGTCGAGGGCACCGGCACGTCGGGTTCGGTGCCCCCGACGAACTCGCCGCGCGTCGTCTGGTGGCAGTAGCCCATGATCGCCGGCGAGCTCACGGCGGGGCGCAGGAAGGGCTCGAGCGGCTCGGTCACCATGGCCTCGAGGCGGAAGACCTCGACCGGCACGTCGATGCCGGCAAGGAGCGCGATGTCGCGCGCCTGGCCTCCGGCGGCGTCGACGACCACGGGCGTCGAGATGACGCCCCGGTCAGTGGTGACCGAGGTCACGGCGCCGTCGCCGACGCCGATCGCGGTCACCCTCGTGTAGGGGTGGATCTCGACCCCGAGCCGGGCGGCCGCCTGCGCGTACGCCCACACGGTGGCGTCGTGGTGGGCGAAGCCGGCGTCGTGCTGCACGATGCCGCCGGCGACCATCTCGGGCGCCATCTCGGGGCAGAGGCGGCGCACGTCGTCGGGGCCGAACAGCTCGACATCGAGCCCGTGCCGCCGCTGCAGCGCGAGGTTGCGCCGCGCCGCGGCCAAGGCCTCCTCCGTCGAGGCGAGGAGCAGGTAGCCGGCCCTGGTGAAGAGGACGTTGAAGTCGAGCTCGGCGGAGAGTGTGTGCCAGCGCCTGAGGCTGTCGTCGAAGAGCCCGATCCACTCGTCGGTGGCGAAGGCCGAGCGGATCATCTCGCCGTTGCGGCCGCTGCCCCCCGACCCCGGGTACGCGGCCTCGAGCACGGCGAGGCGGCCGAAGCCCCGCCTGGCGAGCTCGTAGGCGAGCGCCAGGCCCTGAAGGCCGCCCCCGACGATGACGGCGTCGTACGCGGCGGCCAGCTCGCCGGTCGTCGTGCCCGGGATCACGCGCAGCGAAAGTGGCAGGTGCGCGGGCGCCGAGCCGCGCGTCGCCCGGCGCGGCCTCACGTCTCGTCCTTCGCCGCCGGCGAGGCGTGACTCACGACCACGACTCTCATCCTTCGTCCTTCGCGGCCAGCGTGCCGAGCCGTACCGGCGCCGCCGGGGGCCGGCGCGGCGGCGCCGGCACGTCAAAGAGGTCGCGGCCGGTCAGCTCCGCGACCAGCCGACGGATCGACTCGACGCACGTCTTGCCCTGACACGGCCCCGTGCAGGCCCCGGTGAAGCGCTTCAGCGTCTCGAGGTCGTCGTAGCCCTCGGCCACGGCGCGCCGGACATCCTCTTCGCTGACGTCACGGCAGAGACAGAGGATCGTCTTCGTCATCGACGCCCGCCTGCCCGACTCGTCATCGACGCCCGCCTGCCCGACTCGTCATCGACGCACGCCTGCCCGACTCGTCATCCACTCCCGCCTCAATACACGACCCTCTGCGTCGCCTCGACGTGGATGCCGCGCCTGTTCAGCTCGGCGAAGTAGACCTCGGGCGGGATCGCCGCCTCGCCGCCGAAGGCGCCCTTCTTCGCGATCGCCCCGCGCCCGAGGAGGCGCCCGGTGAGCGCCGCCGGGTAGCCCACGGTGAAGGTACTGCAGGGCATCTCCCACTCGGGGTACCAGTGGAGGATCGTCTCGAGGCGCCAGTCCTGGGTCTGGCCGCCGGCAGTGCCGCGCACGTCGACGCGCAGGACCTTGTGGTCGTCGAGCTTGGGCTTCGCGCCGCCGGCGGCCGCGGCCCGGGCCTCGGCGAGCGAGCGCTCGACGAGCTCGAGGACGACGGCGCGCGGGACCACGGGCTCGGTCTGGCCCTTGACCGGGATCGCCTCGGTCGAGGCGGCGCCCAAGTCGCAGAGGAAGCGCAGCTTCTCCTCGAAGCGCTTGGGCAGGGCGAGCTTGAAGAAGCACTCGCGGAGACCCTTGTCGGCGAAGGCCACGGGGATCGTCGCCGGCTCGGAGTGGATCGTGTAGTAGCAGGTCTGGGTGCCGATCGGGTCGGGGAACTCGACCTCCTCGGCACCCTGGAAGGGGCCGTACTCGCGCCACTCGCCGTCCTCGAAGGGCCAGGCGCTCATGAGGAACTCGTTCAAGATGGTGTCGAGCGAGTAGGGCGGCACCAGCGGGGCGGCGGCCGCCCCCCAGTTGACGATGCCGTCGTAGATCCTGACCCACTCGACGGTGTCGAGGCGCTGCTCGGCGTAGCGCGCCATCACGTTGACGATCCCTGGGGCCGAGCCCGAGCCGAGGATCGCGGTGAGGCCGGCGGCGGCGAAACGCTCGCTCATCGCGAGCTGCTTCTTCGCCCAGTGGAAGAGGCCGCCGGTGTCGGTGTAGTGGCAACCGGCCTTGAGGCAGGCCTCCATCACGGCCTCGTTGAAGTAGGCCATCGAGCAGTTGACGACGACGTCGATGGGCTCGAGCACGCGGGCGAGGGCTTCGGTGTCGCTGACGTCGCAGGCGACGGTCGAGACCTTCGCCGAGGCCAGCGCGGCCGCCCGCTCCGCGAGCCCCGCCTCGTTCAAGTCGCAGAGGACGATGTGCTCGACCTCGTCAGACTCGACGAGGTCGCGGATCGCGGCCTCGGCCATCTTGCCGGCGCCGCCGACGACACAGATCTTCATCCTCCACTCCTTGCCGCTCGGTGCTGTCCGGACGGTCTCGTGCGCGGCGCGGCGCCGGTCCGGGCGCCTCGCCGCACAGTCATTGCTTCACGGCGCCGCGCCACCGCGTCGCGCCGCGGTGTCACGCCGCTACGCCCCTCGGGCACCGCCTCAAGCGCCGCGCTCACTGCGTCACGTCGCGCACGAGCTCCTCGAACGCGGCGACGTAGCGGTCGATGTCCTCGTCCGTGTGCTGGATCGACAGCGTCCACTCCTCCTCGCGCCCCGGCGCCATGAGCACGCCGCGGTTGAAGTTGTAGAGCCAGGCGAGCTCGCTCAGGTCCCCGTTCTGGTACTTCTGGAACGACTCGTAGTCGGTGATCGGGCCGGTGGCGAAGTCGACGCAGCCCTTGGAGCGGATGCCGACCGTGTAGCCGGGGAAGTCGTACTTCACGCAGATCGCGTCGCACTCACGCGTCAGCCGGTCGTTCAGGTAGTCCAGGCGCGCGTACGCCTCGGGCGTCATGACCTCCTCGAGGCTGGCGCGCGCCGTCGCCATGCTCAGCGGGTTGCCGTTGTACGTGCCGACCTGGTAGACGGTCCAGTCCTCGACCAGCGCCATGATCTCGTCGGTCGCGCCGATCGCCCCCGAGGGCAGGCCGGCGGCGAGGGCCTTGGCGAGGCAGACCATGTCGGGGACGACGCCGAAGCGCTCCACGCCGCCGCCGGGCGCCGTGCAGATGCCGGTCTTGACCTCGTCGAAGATGAGCACGATGCCGTGCCGGCGGGTGATCTCGCGGACCGCCTCGAGGTAGCCCGGCTGGGGCAGCACGACGCCGATGTTCATCATCGCCGGCTCCATGATCATGCAGGCCGGCGGCCGCCCCTCCTTGACGAGCCGTTCGATGCGCCGCTCCATGGCGTCGGCGTCGTTGAACGGCACCGGCACCGTCATGTCGACGACCGCCTGCGGGATCCCGCCGCCGTAGGGCGCCGAGATGTAGTCGTCGCGCGGCCCGATCTCGCCGTAGTTCATCGGCGTCGAGACCATGACGTAGTCGTGGTGGCCGTGGTAGGAGCCGAAGATCTTGAGGATGGTGTCACGCCCGGTGAAGGCGCGGGCGACGCGGATCGCGTCCATCGTCGCCTCGGAGCCCGAGTTGACGAAGCGCCACTTCGGCAGCTTGAAGTTCTCCGCCAGGTGACGGGCGACGACGACGGCCTCGGGCGTCGCGAGGCCGAACTGGGTGCCCTTGGCGCAGCGCTCGCGGATCGTCTCGACGATCACCGGGTGCGCGTGGCCCTGCACCATGCACCCGAACGCGTTGTGGAAGTCGGAGAGCTCATCGCCGTCGACGGTGAGGATCTTCGAGCCGTACCCCTCGGTGAAGTAGATCGGGTACGGCTCCCGCGCCTGGTAGCCGGAGGACACCCCGGCGACGAGGTTCCGCTTCGCCTCTTGGTAGAGCGCCGCCGACTTCGGCGTGTGCTCCTCCAGCCGCCGCTCCTCGCGCTCGATGAGCGCGCGTACGCGCTCGCGATCGATCTCGTGCGGGACCTGCTCTGCCATCGGTCAGCCCTCCTCCGGCTGCTGGTGCGCGACGGGCTCCTCCTGCGCAACGCGCCTGTGCTGCGCCACCGGCGTCTCCTGCGCGACGGGCTTCTCGTGCGCCGCGGGCTTCTCTTGCGCCGCGGGCTTCGGGCCCCCGGCCGATCCCTGACCCTCGACGCACTCCCGGTCCTCGACACCGAAGCGACGCAGGATGTCGTCGAGAGCCTGCTCGACGCGCTGGAAGGTCCACGTCACCGGGTCCTCGACGGCGGCGGCGTTGAGACCGTAGACCGCCACCATCAGGAGCCGTGCGGCGGGGCGGTCGACGCCGAGCTCCTCGAGCAGCGGCTCCGCCGTCGCGAGCAGTTCGTCGTTGAACCGCCGGTTGCCGGCGATGAGATCTTCGTCCCGGTGCTGGGGGGAGAGAGTCTGCAGCCAGAGCGCGCCGTCGGCCAGCGTCCGCTCGTCGATCGGGCACTGCTGGAGCAGGAGCGCCCTCAGCTTGCCCGACGGAGTCGTCTCGGCGGCGAGCGCCGCGTACGTCGTCGCCGCCCACTCCCCGAGCACGGCCTCACGCGTGAAGCGCATCATCTCGGCGCGCGAGGCGAACGACCGTGTGATCACGGTCATCGAGGTGCCGAGCTCGGCGGCGACGGCACGCATCGTACAGGCCCGTTCGCCCCGGGCGGCCCAGAGCCGCGCGACGACCCGGGCGATCTCGTGCCGCCGCCGCTCGTAGTCGACCTCGGCGGCGCCCAGCGTGATCGTCGCGGTCTCGTGCGGCACGAAGGACGACCTCCCCCATCCTCGACGCCGTCATCACAACACACGTTCTCGCTGAGAACAAGTGTTTTCACGGCGCTCGGGAGCCGGCAGGAGGGCGGGCGGCGGGGGCAGGCGGCGGGCCACCGGCCCGCCGCCCCGTCACCTCACGCAAGCAGCCAGCCTCGTCGCTCGCGCTCACTCCCGCATCGCGGGTCCGTCCCTCGTCTGCTCCTGCGTGAAGGGCCCGTCCTTCGCCTGCTCCTCCGTCGCGAGCCCGCCGCTCGCCTACTCCTCCATCGCCGGCCCGCCGCGCCGGCTCCGCAGCACCAGGGCGAGGATCACGAGGATCGCCACGACGGCGCCGGCGATGATCGCCGCCCAGAGGCCGAAGTCGTCGCCCTCCTCCTCCTCGGCCGACTTCGGCGTCAGGTTGTAGTACGCCCACGGCATGGACGCGGTCAGGAACGCCGGCCCTTCGCCGAAGCCGCACTGCGACCAGCCGTCCCACTTGTCCGTGCGGTAGGCCTGCAGCTTGAGCGGATGGGTGGTGACGATGCACGGGGCGTCCTCGTACATCGCCTGCTGCATGCCCTGGATGTACATGGCGCGCTGGGCCTCGTCCATCTCCTTGGCCTGGAGCACGTCGAGGCGATCGAACTCGGGGTTCGACCACGCCATCTCGTTCCAGCCCTCGATCTGGTCGGTGGTGAAACACGTGAGTGACTGGCCCGGATCGAAGTAGCCGTCCCACTGCCAGTAATAGGCGTCGAAGTCGGGGTAGAACGTGTCACCCTTGTAGCCCCAGATGCTGTCGAAGTAGACGCCCTCGTCCTGGACCGACATGACGACGTCGACGCCGACGTCTTCCCAGTAGCCTGTGATGAGCTTGACGGCGCGCTGCGCCTCGGGCGACTCCGCGTTAGCCCACAGGCGGATCTTGATGTTCTTGCCCTCGTACTCCCTGAGGCCGTCGCCGTCGGTGTCTGTGTAGCCGGCCTCGTCGAGCATCGCGTCGGCCTGCGCGGGGTCGAAGTCACGCCGCTCGCCCTCGGGCGGCTGCCACGCGTAGTCGGGGTCCCGCCAGGTGTCGGGAGGCAAGAACGTGTAACCCGCCCAGGCGTGCTCGCTGTAGGCCAACTCGATCAGCTTGTCGCGGTCGATCGCGTACTCGAGGGCGGCGCGGAAGTCACGGTCCCGCAGCACGGGATGCCCTCCCGACTCCCCCTCGTAGCAGTTGAAGCCGACGTAGTCCCAGTTGTACCAGGGGTACTCGATGACCTCGATCCCCTCGGTCGCCACGAGCTCGTCGAACTGTGCCGGCGGGAAGAGGTAGATGGCGTCGAGCGCGCCGCTCTTGAGGTCCTGCACCATCGTGTCGCCGTTCTGGTACACGACGAACATGACCTCGTCGGGGCCCGGCGCCCCGCTGTGGAACTGCTCGTAGGCCTCCATGCGCAGATACTGATCACGCTTCCACTCGACGACCTGGAACGGCCCGTTGCCGATGCAGGGCGGGTCGTTCCCGAAGGTGAGGCTCGCCTCCTTGGCGGTCAGGTCGCCCCAGATGTGCTCGGGCAGGCAGGGGATCCAGAGCGTCAACAGGTTCGCGACCGGCTCCGCGCAGATCACCCGGTAGGTGTAGTCGTCGACGACCTCGGCGCGCTCCACCCCCGTGAGGAAGTTGATGTACGCGGCGATCTCATTCTCGATGATGTAGTTGTAGGTGAAGGCGGCGTCGGCGGCCGTCACCGGCTCGCCGTCGTGCCAGGTCAACCCTTCGTTCACGGTGAAGGTCCAGACGAGCTCATCCTCCGAGAGCTCCCAGCTCTTGGCCACGCCCCCGTCGCAGGGTTCGAAGTCCTCCCAATCCCGGGCGACCATCAGGAGGTACTCGTTGGCGTAGATCTCGTAGACGTTGTTGGTCCAGCCGATCAGGGGGTTCAGGTTGTCGATCTCGCCCATCCAGCCGACCTTCACGACCACCTTCTCGTCGGGTGCCGGCGAGGACGCGTCCTCGTCCTGACCCAGGGCGACGCCGGCGCCGAGGATGGCGGCGAGGCAGGCGACGACGAGGACCAGCGTGAACGCGATCAGGAGGACCCTGGGCTTCTCTGGGCTCGTGGCGTTCCGGCGGCTGACGCTCCTCATGCTGTTCCTCCTTGGGCAGGGCGGGTCCTGGGGATGAGCCGCGACCGGCACGCGGCCGGCGGCGGCATGAGGACGAGCGGCGGGGATGGCCCGCGGGGCGAGCGGCCGAGGCCGGCGGCGAGGCGCCACCGGACCGGCGATGGGGCCGCGCCCGGCGCGTGCCGACTACAGGGGCCATCGGCCCGGAGGCCGGGCGGGCAGCACGAGGACGAACGGCGCGACGGACCTTCGCGCCGCCGGCGAGACTCCCCCCGTCTCGTGACGGCTGCTGCGTTCATCGGCATCCCCTGATGGCCGAGGGGACCGCGGGCTAAGCCCGCGGTCCCCTTGAATGCTCGCCGTTCAGCAGCGCGGCGTCAAGGCTGGAGGTGGTGCGCGACGGGGGGCGCCGTTGCGGCGGGGCGGCGGGCCGTCCGGCCCGCCGCCCCGCATCACGCGGCGTCTCAGACTCCGCCGGTCGGCGTCAATCCTCCACCGCCGGGCCGCCGCGGCGGCTCCTCGCGACCAGCCACACGACGACGAGGAGGACCACGACGACGGCCGCGATGATCCCCACCCAGAGGCCGACGTTGCTGCTCTCGTCCTCAGTCGACTTGGGTGCCAGGTAGAAGAACTCCCACGGCGAGGCCTGAGTCATGAAGGCGTACTGCTGCCCGTACTCGCCGTCGGGGCCGCCCGTCAGCCTCCAGCCGTCCCACTTGTCCGTGCGGTACGCCTGCAGCTTGTACGGGTGGACGGTCACGATGCACGGACAGTCCTCGTACATGACCTCCTGCATCTCGTGGATGTACTCGGCGCGCTGGTCCGGGTCCATCGCGCTCGCCTGCAACTCGTCGAGCTCCGTGTACCGAGCGTTCGCCCACGCGAACTCGTTCCAACCCTCGATCTGCGGAGTCGTGAAGCACGTGAGCGTCTGGCCCGGGTCGCTGTAGCCGTCCCACTCCCAGTGGTAGACGTCGAAGTCGGGCCTGAACGTGTCGCCGTCGTAGCCCCAGATGTTGTCGAAGTAGACGCCGTCGTCCTGCACGCTGAGCTTGATTTCCAGGCCGACCGCCTCCCAATACCCGGCGATGAGTTTGGTGCTGCGCTGGGACTCGGGGAGGTCCGGCGTGGCCCAGAGACGCAGCTTGATGTTCTCGCCCTCGTACTCGCGGACGCCGTCGCCGTTCGTGTCGACGTAGCCGCCTTCGTCGAGGAGTCGGTTCGCCATGTCGGGGTCGTAGTCGCGCCGCTGACTCTCGTCGGGCGCCCAGGAGTAATCGGGGTTGCTCCACGAGTCCGGCGGCAGGAACGTGTACCCCGGGATGGCGTTGCCGGCGTACGCGTTCGCGACGAGGTTCTCGCGGTCGATCGCGTACTCGAGGGCCCTGCGGAAGTCGGGGTCGAGCAGGGCCGGGTGGCCGCCGGACGGACCCTCGTAGCAGTTGAACCCGACGTAGTCCCAGTTCTTGTAGGTGTACTTGATCGCCTCGACGCCCTCGGCGCTCGCGACCTTGTCGTACTGCGCCGGCGGGAACTGGTAGATCGCGTCGAGGTTGCCGCTGAGGAAGTCCTGCACCATCGTGTCGCCGTTCTGGTAGAGGACGTAGTAGAGCTCGTCGACCGTCGGCCCCCCGTCGTGCCAGTCCCTGAACGCCGTCATCTTCAGGTAGTCGTTGCGCTTCCACTCCGTGACCTGCCACGGCCCGCTGCCGATGTTGGGCGGGTCGTTCTGGAAGGTGACGGTGGCCTCCTTGGCCGTCATGTCGCCCCAGATGTGCTCCGGCAGACAGATGAACCACAGGTTGAGCAGGTTCGCCACCGGCTCGTTGCAGATCACCTGGAAGGTGTACTCGTCGACCAGCTCAGCGCGGTCGACGCCGCCGAGGAAGGTGATGAAGGCGGCGATGTCGTTCTCGATGATGTAGTTGTAGGTGAAGACGGCGTCCTCGGCGGTGACCGGCTCGTCGTCGTGCCAGATCAGGCCCTCGTTCACGGTGAAGGTCCAGACGAGCTCGTCGTCCGAGAGCTCCCAGCTCTTACAGACGCCGCTCTCCCCGTCAGGCTGGTTCGTGTCCCAGTTCCGGCCCACCATCTGCAGGTACTGGCAGCCGAAGATCTGGTAGACGTTGTTGGTCCAGCCGATGAACGGGTTGAGGTTGTCGATCTCCCCCGTCCAGCCGATCTTGAGCTCGACCTTGCCGCCGTCGGCGGCAGGCGAGGCGGTCTCGTCCTGGCCGAGTGCGGCCCCCGCCCCGAGCACGGCGGCGAGGACGGCGACGGCGAGAGCGCAGGTGAACAGCAGCAGGAGGACCCTGCGACTGCGGTGTGTGCTTCGGGTCGGTCTGGAACTGTCCCTCATGCTGTTCCTCCTTGGGTCGATCCCTTCGTGGAGGCGAGCGGCGACGTGCCCGGGGCCGGGCGTGAGGTGAGGACGCTGGTGGGCGGCGACGGGCCACGGGGAGAGGGTCCGAGGCCCGGGGCAAGACGCCAAGGGATGCGCACGGGCACGCGCGACGCGCGCGAACGACAGTGATCGTCGCCCTGGGAGCCGGCCGGCCTCGAGCCACGCGAACGCGAGCGACGCGGCGGGCCCCCGCGCCGCCGACGAGAATCCCCCCGTCTCGTGACGGCTCCCTTGGTCATCGGCCCCCCAGACGGCCGAAGGGACCGCGCCTCGTGTGCGCGGTTCACTTTCATGGTGGCCGCTGCGGCATCCGGCGTCAAGGTTTGGAGTTGCACCCGAGCGCAGCGACCGCCGCCGCAGGTCCGGCCGACATCTCATCACCCGCCGCGGCGAAGCGGCCTCCACCGCGTGCCGAAGCCGCTCCGCGCACCGGACGAGGCCGCGGCGAACGGCCGCGGGGCGGCGGGCCTCAGCCCGCCGCCCCGCGGCATCGTCTTACCCTTTTTGGGCCGGCTACGCCTGCGGCGGTCGCCGTCAGGCGTTCGCGCCGGCCGCACCCGCCGTCAGGCGGCCGTGCGGGCGGCGCAAAGGGTCACGCGGTCGCGCCGGCCTCGCCGCCCGCGTCGGCCTCGGCCTCGGCCGGCGGCGTGTAGGTCGTCCAGGGGTCGGACTCGTCGCCCTTCCACTGGCCGCAACCTCCGAGCCAGCCGCCCTCGCCCTTGGCCATCTTGTAACCGAAGTAGATGCCTACCCCGATGAGGCCCAGCACGGTCAGCCAAAGCAGTGTCTTCATGTGAGGCTCCTCCTCCCGTCGGCTTCGCCCATCGTACCCTACTCGCCCACGGCGCACGCACGGAGCGCGGCCGGCGCCGGCGCGTCCACCCCTCGAATCGGCCTCCGCGCGCTTTGCCCGCCGTCCGTCGGAGCACGTAGACTCGCGGCCATGTGGGTGGTCACGCACGTCCTCGCCGGACTCGCCATCGCCGCGCTCGTCGGCGGCCCCTGGTGGCTCCTCGTCCTGCTGGTAGTCGCCTCGCACGTGCTCATGGACCTCATCCCGCACTACGACTACACCGTCTCCAGGCACCCAGTCGGCTACGGGGTGCTCGATTTCGCCGGCTCGCTCACCGCCTTCCTCGTCTGCTGGCTCGCCCTCGGCTGGCCCCTCTGGCTTGCCTCGATGGGGCTGCTCTCGGGCGCACCGGACTGGGACGTGCTCATCGCGACGCTGCGCGGCGATCACGCGCGCAAGTGGTTCCCGAGCCACTGGTCCTCGTTCCCCCATGGCAGCTCCGGCCCTCTCTGGGGCATCTCGGTACAGGTCGTGCTGATGGCGGCCAGCGTCGTCGCGATCGCCTTCGCAGGGCCATGACGACCAGTGTCGACCGTCCGCGAAGCGGGCTGCGGGGTCTTCCCCAGCGTGAAAGGAGCGATCATGGGTGACGGGATAGAGGTCAAGCAGGTGCCGGCGCAGCTCGCGCTCGTGGTCCACACACAGGTGTCGCTGCAGACCATCAAGGAGGGGATGGGCGCCGCGTTCGACACGCTCATGCGCCACGCGCGGGCGACCGGCACTCAGTTCGTCGGACCGCCGTTCGTGCTCTACCCCGAGATGCCCAGCGGAGAGTTCCAGATCGCGGTGTGCATGCCTGCCGCGCCGGGAGCGGTGGCCGGGGACGACGTGGTGCTCGAGGAACTCCCGGCTGTCGAGGCGGCCACGCTGCTGTATCAGGGACCGTACGACGGGATGGAGCCGTCCTGGCGGCGCCTCATGGAATGGGTCGGGGCGTCCGGCCGCCGGCCGGCGGGCCCGCTGCGCGAGATCTACTTGAGCGACCCGGATGAGGTGGAGGCGCAGCACCTGCTCACCGAGTTGGTCGTGCCGCTCGCGTAAGACCGCAGGCGACCAGCGTCGTCGCGATCGCCAGCGTGCGGCCGCAGTGACGCGACGTAGCGGGGGCTCTCCCGAAGCGGCGGGGGCGGCGGCTCTCGCGAGCCG
>DATHSP010000034.1:0-2204 GCA_035464075.1 Thermoleophilia bacterium
CTCACGGCGCCGCGGCCTCCATCACCGCCGGCTCACGGCGCCGCCGCCTCGAGCACCGCCGGCTCGAGGTCGATCGACTCGGTCACGTCGACCTTCTTCGGGTCGAGCGTGGTGAGGAAGTCGTGGATGACCGTGGTGAAGGCGCTGAGGCGCTCCATCGGGCGCTCGGGGAACAGCTCCTCGATCATCGCGAGCGTGTCCCAGGGCGTGTGCCAGAAGGAGCCGTACTCCTCGGTCTGCGTGTAGCCGTCGAGAGCGTCGATCTCCCAGTTGGTCGACTCGAAGGCGGCGATCGGGATGCCGATCTGGTTGAAGGCCGTATAGTCGCTGAAGCCGTTGGGCGTCGTCCCCGCCGGGTACTTGTGGTTCAGCCCCATCTGGGTCTCGATCGGCAGGTCGCGCAGCTCGGCGAGCTCGAGCATCACGGTGCGCGCCCAGGTCCAGCCGTTGGTGCCCGAGTAGACGTAGAGCTTGTCGCCGACGAGCACCGAGTCGAGGTTGATCATGACGATGGCGCGGTCTTTGTCGGCCTTGGGCATCGAGCGGGAGTACCGCTGGGAACCGATGAGGCCGACCTCCTCGGCGCCGAAGGCGACGAAGACGAGGTCGTACGGGAGCTTGCAGCTCGCCACGCGCTCGGCGAGCTCGAGCATGACGCCGACGCCGGAGGCGTTGTCGTCGGCGCCCTGGCCGGCCTTCACGGCGTCGTAGTGCGCGCCGACGATGACGAGCGGGGTCGTCTTCGTCTTCTTCTTGGCGCTCTTGACGTCGGCCGGCCGCCAGGCGACGACGTTCTGGCTGGCGTAGGCCACGCCGTCGCGCGTGTAGGCGAACGGCCGCAGCGCGGGCAGGTAGCCGGCGTCGGTGAACCACCCGGCGACCTTGAGCGCGGCGTCGTACTCCCCCTCGGTGCCGGCGACGCGCAGGAGGCCGGTGTAGGTGCCGTCGGGGTTCGTGATACGGCTCAGCGCGTCGACGTAGGTGTAGGCGCTCTCGCCGATGTCGGCCGGCACCGGCGGGAGCGTCGCCGCCGCGGCGAGCGGCGACGCCAGCGCCATCGTCAGCAGCACGACCGCCGTCAGCAGCAGAAGAACGAAGGATCGTGGTGCGGATGCGGGTGCAGGCGTGCGTGGTCTGTGCGCGGTGGTGCGCATGGTCCCCCCTCAGAGTGTGTACACGTGCGCGACGTCAGCCTACGCCGAAAGGGCGCGCGGCTCAACGCCTGCGGTGGGGGAGAGACGCCGCGCCGGGAGCTTCGTCCCTCAGTCCACCTTGGGGAACTCGGCGGCCGTCAGCGAGTCGACCTTCGCCGTGCCGCCTTCCGAGCTGTACAGGGTGAGCGTCCAGCCGCTGTACTGGATGTTCTCCTGCGAGTAGATGTAGTAGGCGTCGGACCAGGACGACGTCCACGACTTCGTCGTGAACTCGAGGACGTCCTTGAATCGGATGCGCTCGGTGGACGTGAGGAAGTCACCCATGTACCAGTTCCAGTCGCGCCCGTAGCTCACGTGCACCCTGTACCTGCCGTCGGGGATGCCGGCGACGGTCGCGTTGGCGCCGCCGCGCACGTAGACGGCCAGCAGCGGCTTGCGCGACGAGGTCGAGGTGAGCACGAGCACGGCGTCGTCCTTGCCCTTCTTGTTGAGCAGCTTGAGCTGACCGTTGCCGCTGCTCATGTCGCGGGCGATGACGTGCCCGTTCTCGAAGCGGACGGGCTTGACGACGATCACCTTCTGCCGCTTGTTCGCGACCTTCACCTGGTGCTTGCCGGCGGCCTTCAGCTTGACGGTGTACTCGAGCCTCAGCATCTCGCCGGGCTGGATCTCGCCGGGCTTCGCCTCCTCGACCTTGCCGTCGACGAGCAGCTCGCCGTCGAACGTGCCCGGCACCTCCCCGCTGTTCAGCACGTTCGCGTACACCTTGACCCGCTCGCCGACCTAGAGCATGGTCGGGTAGACGTCGAACCACTCGATGACGAACTTGGCCGGCCGCAGGGCCCTGCACGTGATCGTCGTGTCGCCGACGGTCGCGGTGTGCTCGCCCGGGGCGAGATCGGCCGGCAGCGGGAGACCGACGACCTCGCTGCCGCCGCCGTCGACGGGCAGCTCGATGTCGCGCTGCGCGGCGCCGACGAGGCAGTAAGTGCAGGCGTAGGTGCCGCCGACGAGGCCGGCGTTCTGCACCTGCACGAGCAGCTCGCCCGT
>DATHSP010000035.1:0-6467 GCA_035464075.1 Thermoleophilia bacterium
CTTCGGCTCGTGGCCGCCGGCGTTCGTGCTCCTGACGGCGATGGTCTACTTCACGGGCGGCGAGATGTTCGCCCTCTTCCCCGCCCTGACCGCCGACCGCTTCGGCTCGCGCTACGCGGCCGCCAACCAGGGCATGCTCTACACGGCCAAGGGGCTCGCCTCCCTCGCCGGCGGCGCCTTCGCCGCCTGGCTCGCGCTCACCCAGAGCTGGGCCGTGGTGTTCGTGCTCGCCGGGGCGCTGGCGTTCTCGGCGGCGGGGCTCATGGTCGCGATCGGTCGCCAGGCGCGGCCGGCCCCGGAGGCGGCGACGCGGGCCTGAGCCGGAGGGCGGGCGCTGCGGGTCCGAGTCGGGGGTCGTGACGCGGGGGGGGCGAGCGCTGCTCGCCGCCCCCCCCGCGATCCGTCGGCGCTGGTATCGGGCCGCGACTCGTCGCCGCTGCCGGCCGCCTCCGTGCCTCGCCGTCCTCCGGCCGCGACTGCGCGGCCAGACCCGCGTCGTCGCTCAGACGCCCTCGGGCAGGCTCCCCAGCCGCTCCTTGACGATCTTGGTCGCCGTCTCGATGACGTTGAGGCTCTCGTCGACGTCGGCCTGCGTGTGCGCCGTGCTGGCGAAGAAGCGCTCGAAGGGCCAGTTGTGGTAGTACACGCCGCGCGCCTGGCACTCGCGCTGCAGGTGCTCGAAGAAGCGCGTGTCGCTGGCGCGCGCCTGACGGAAGCGCGTGACCGGCTCCTCGTGGCCGAAGAAGACCTGCCACATCGGCCCGACCTGGCTGATGTAGGCGGGGAGATCCTGTTCGGCGAAGATGGCGCGCATCCCGTCGACCATCGCATCGGCGATCGCGTTGAGATGGCCGTACACGGCCTCGGTGTCGCCGAGCAGCCGGTCGAGAGCCGCGTTCATGCCCGCGAGCGTCATCGGATTGGCGCTGTAGGTGCCGCCGTGGAGCACGAGGTTGCAGGTCTCCACGTCCATGATGTCCTTGCGGGCGCCGAACGCGGCCGCCCCCGGCGTGCCGCCGCCGACGGCCTTCGCGACACACGTGATGTCGGGGATCACGCCGTAGCGCTCCTGGGCGCCGCCGAGCGCGACGCGGAACCCGGTGATGACCTCGTCGAAGATGAGCAGCACGCCGTGCTCGTCGCAGAGCTTGCGCACGCCCTCGAGGAAGCCCGGCTCCGGCGGGATGATGCCGGCGTCGGCGAGGATCGGCTCCGCGAGCACGGCGGCGAGCTCGTGGGCGTGTCGCTCGATCAGGGTCGCGACGCTGTCGAGGTCGTTGAAGCAGCCGACGATCACGGTGTCCTCGACCGCCTTGGGGATGCCGGCGAGCGACGGCAGGGTGCGCGGGTAGTACTCGGACCCTGCCGCCTCGAGGGCCGGCACGTGCGAGAAGGCGTGGCAGTCGAGGAAGCCGTTGTAGCTCCCTTCCCACTTGAGGATCTTGTCCTTGCCGGTGTAGCCGCGCGCCAGGCGCATCGCCGCCTGGGTGGCCTCGGAGCCCGAGTTGGCGAAGCGGATCTGGTCGATGCCGGGCACGGCCTGCACGATCTTGCGCCCGACCTCGTAGTCGAGCTCGTGCGGGAACGTGTAGAGCATGCCGCGCCCGGTGATCTGCTCGACGATGGCGTCGACGATGAACTTGGGCCGGTGGCCGAAGATCATCGGCCCGTAGCCGATGCACCAGTCGATGTAGCGGTTGCCGTCGACGTCCCAGAAGTGCGCACCCTCGCCCTTCGCCATGACGATCGGACGGGTGCCGATGAGGCGGGCGTAGCTCGACTCACCGCCGGCGATCACCTCCTGGCACTTGGCGAACCACTCCTGGGTCTTGGTCAGGTGGGCGTCGTCGATCAGGTGGTCGCTCATGGCTTCAGCAACTCCTTCATCAGCGGCCGGGCGCGGCGCGGTCACCCGCGGGTGCGGGACCGGGTCCCCGGCGAGGTGCGGCGAGTCTATCGGATGCGTGTGGCGCGGTGAACGCCGCGCGGGCGAGGCCCGGCGACGTCCGTCGCCGAGCGGCACGACGCGCCCCGCCCCGCCGGCGGCGGGGCGTAGACGGTCAGCGTGGCCGGCGGTCGTCCACGCGGTGACAGGCGGTCTTGCCCTGACCGCTGGTCATCCGCGGCAGCGAGAAGGGGTCGAAGAGCTCGATGCGCGGGGTGACGCCGACCGCCGTCTTGACGCCGGCGGCGATCCCCCCGGCGAGCGTCTCGCGCACCTCGCCGCTGAGGCCGGCGAGGTCGCGCACCTCGACCTGCACGGTGAGACGGTCGAGGTTCTCGACGAGCTCGACGACCATGCAGAAGTTGTTGGCGAACTCGTCGAAGCGCACCAGCACCTCTTCGATCTGGCTGGGGAAGACGATGAGACCGCCGATGGAGAGCGCGTCGTCGCTGCGACCGGTGATGCGGCCGATGCGCGGGTGTGTGCGGCCGCACGGGCACGGCTCCCAGGTGAGTGAGCTGATGTCGCGGCTGCGGTAGCGGATCATCGCCATGGACTCGCTGGTCAGCGAGGTCCAGACGAGCTCGCCGCGCTCGCCGTCGCCGACCGGCTCGAGGGTCTCGGGGTCCACGCACTCGACGAGCAGGTGGTCGGACCAGACGTGCATGCCCTGCTTGACCGGGCACTCGGCGGCCATGCCCGGTCCGAGGAACTCCCCCATGCCGTACTCGTTGAAGGCGTCGACGCCGAGGGCGGCGGCCAGCCGTTCGCGGCCCGACTCGGGCCAGGGCTCGGCGCCGAAGATGCCGACGCGCAGCCGCGAGTCGCGTGGCAGGTCGATCCCGTGCTCGAGCGCCTTGTCGGCGAGGAAGAGACCGTAGGACGGCGTCGTGCAGACCGCCGTGACGCCGAGGTCGACGATGAGGTCGATGAGCAGCTCGTGGCGCCCGATGCCGGCCGGCACGACGCCGATGCCGGCGTGCTGGGCACCGTACTGGAGCCCGATGCTGGTCGGGAGACCGTAGCCGAAGCAGTTCTGCAGCAGGTCGCCGGGCCGCAGGCCGACCATCCACATCGTGCGCGCGTTGCGCTCTGCCCAGGCGTCCATGTCGCCGCGTGTGGCCCAGATCGGCGTCGGCTTGCCGGTCGTCCCCGAGGTGCTGTGCACCTCGATGATCTCGTCGAGACCGCAGGTGCGCAGGCCGGCCGGGTAGGCGTCGCGCAGCGCCGCCTTCTCGAGGAAGGGGAGGCGGCGCAGGTCGTCCAGCGTCGCGATGTCGTCGGGCGCGACGCCGGCTGTGCGGCAGAGGTCGCGGTACGCGGCGCTGCGCTCGTAGGCGCGCGCGACGACGCGCTGAAGACGCTCGAGCTGGAGCGCCCTCAAGGCGCCGGGTTCGAGCGTCTCGTGTGCGGCGTCGAAGTACGGGCGGTCCTGGGCCGCGGTCGGCGCCACGCTCACGCCGACCTGCCTGCCCGCACGGCGGCGAGGAGCGACCGTCGGTCCGCGAGTGTCTCGTGCCACGTCGCGCCCAGGCGCCGCGTCGCGCTCAAGCGCCGTCCCCGGCGCCCACCTCGCGCCCGGCCGCGAACGCGGCGAGGTTCATCTCGAGCCACTTCGGCGGCACGTTGCGCTCGAGCGCCCGCTCCCAGGTCTCGACGGCGAAGGGGAGGTGCACCGCGAGCGCGCCGACGAGCACGATGCCGGCGACCTTGACGTCGCCGATCCCCTCGGCGACGGCGTTGCCGTCGACCGGGGTGACGTGTCGATGCCCGGCCGCGAGGCGCTCGACGGCGTCGAACGGGTACGCGATGCCGGTCGACGCCAGTGGCGGCACGATCTGCTGGGTGTTGACGATGGCGACGCCGTCCGGTGTCAGCGACGGGGACACGCGCAGTCCCTCGGCCGCCTCGAACGCGAGCAGGTAGTCGACCTCGCCGGGGCTGATGCTCGGGGCGACGACGCGCTCGCCGATGCGGATGTGCGAGCTCACGCTGCCGCCGCGCTGGCTCATGCCGCGCGTCTCGCTCAGCTTCACCTCGAGACCGCCGTGCAGCATCGCCGTGTCGGCGATGACGGCGGCGGCCACGATCACGCCCTGGCCACCGACCCCCACGACCATGATGTCGTCGACCGCCCCGCCGGAGTAGTGCCGGGCGGCGGCGCCACTCGTCGTCCGCGCGGCGCTCATCTGCCGCGCTCCGGGCCTGACACGTCGACCCGTCTGATCGCCCCCGTCCGGCAGAGCTGCTCGCAGAGCGAGCACCCGGCGCAGGTGTCGACGTCGATCGCGACCTTGCGGCGCCGCTTGTGCTCGGCCTCGACGTGGTGCAGCGACGGGCAGCCGAGCGACATGCACAGCTGGCAGGCGTTGCAGAGCTCCTCGTCGACGGCGAAGGCGCCGAGCCCGGCGGCCTTGCTCGGGAAGAGCATGCAGGGGCGGTCGGTGATGATGACGGCCGGCCCTTCGAAGGCGAGGCCGGCCTTCAGCGCATCAAGGCACGCCTGGTAGTCGTAGGGATCGACGACCGCGACGTGCTCGACCCCGAGCGCGCGGCAGATCGCCGCGAGGTCGACGGGTTTCGTCTCCACGCCCGCCAGCGTGCGCTCGTTGTGCGGGTTCGTCTGCCCGCCGGTCATGGCGGTGATGCGGTTGTCCTGGATGAGCACCGTGACGTCGGTGCGCTGGTGCACGGCATTCAGTAGCCCCGTGAGGCCCGAGTGGAGGAAGGTCGAATCGCCGATGACGGCGATCGAGCCGCCGTGCTCGCCGCCGCCGGCGCGCGTGAACCCCTGTTCGATCGGGATGCTCGCGCCCATCTCGAAGGCCGAGTGCATGTGCTCCACCGGCGGCAGCGTGGTGAGGTCGTAGCAGCCGATGTCGCCGTGCACGTCCAGATCGAGCTTCTTCATCGCCCGCGCCATCCCGCGGTGCGGGCAACCGGTGCAGAGGACGGGGGGCCGCGGGATCACGGAGTCGTCCTCCGCGGCCTTCTCCTCGGCCCAGCGCGGCAGGCCGAGGCCCGCCTCGACGAAGCCGCGCCCGACGCGCACCGGGGTGAGCTCGCCCCACTGCGGGAACCAGCGCTTGCCCTCACAGGCGATGCCGGCCGCCAGAAGCTGCTCCTCGAGGTACGGCTCGAGCTCCTCGACCACGAAGAGCCGGTCGACGGTCGCCGCGAAGCGGCGCACGGCCTCGACCGGCAGCGGGTGGATCATGCCGAGCTTGAGGAAGGACGCCTCGGGCAGCGCCTCTTTCGCCGAGATGTAGGCGGCGCCGGCCGTCACCACGCCGATGCGCGCGAACGAGCCCCGGCCCGGCTCGACCCGCGCCAGCTCGCCGGACGTCGCCGCCTTCTCGGCGTACTCCGTCAGCCGCGCGAAGCGCTCGATGAGGCCGCGGTGCATGGGACGCGAGAAGCGCGGCAGCAGGCTGTACTTCTCGGTCTTGCGGTGCGGGGGCTTGCGCTCGACCGTCTGCCGCTCGCCGACGCGCACGATCGACTTCTGGTGCGCCGTCTGGATCGAGAGGCGCACCATCACCGGCACGTCGTACGTCTCACTCAGCTCGAAGGCCAGCTTGACGAAGTCGTGGCACTCCTGGCTGTCGGCCGGCTCGAGCATCGGCATGCTGCTCATGCGGCCGAAGTAGCGGTCGTCCTGCTCAGTCATGCCGCTGGCCATGCCCGGATCGCCGGCGAGGCAGACGACGAGGCCGCCGTTGACGCCTGTGTACACGGAGGTGATCAGCGGGTCGGCGGCGACGCTGGCGCCCGCGCTCTTCATCGCCGTCAGGGCGCGGGCGCCCCCCATCGACGCCCCGAAGGCGACCTCGTAGGCGACCTTCTCGTTGGTCGACCACTCGGCGTAGACGCCCTCGTAGCGCGCGAGGCTGGTGACGATCTCGGTGCTCGGCGTGCCGGGGTAGGCGGCCGCGACGTGCACGCCGGCCTCCCAGGCGCCGCGGGCGACCGCTTCGTTGCCGAGCATGAGCAGCGTGTCCATGTGAACGCATTCAAGAGAATCGGCGGCCGGAGGGCAAGCCGACCAGACACTCGACTGCGGCCGGCTCGCACCACGAGCCGGCGCGCGATCCGCGGCGCCGGCGGGATGACCTAGACGAGCACCGCCAGCAGGCTGACGCCGACGATGGCGGCGGCGATGCCGACCCACTGGTTCGGCTTGGGGCGCTCGTGCAGGAGCACCACGCCGAGCATCACGGCGAAGGTCCCGAACTGGGTCGTCGTCGCCCCCGCGACCGCGGCGGGTCCGAGGGCGAAGGTGATGGTGAGGAGCAACAGGCCGGCGAGCTCGAGGACGCCGGCGCCGACGGCCCGCGGGCGCAGCCGCGCCGGCAACGCCATACCGCCGGTCAGCAGCGCCGCCGGCAGGGTGACGGCGAGCGACACGCTGCGCGAGATCGCCGCCTGCGAGAGCCAGTCGATGTCGCTGTAGTTGTAGCAGAGCATCACGCCGGCGAAGACGAGCCCGGCGGCGAACGCCCAGGGCGCGCCCCTCGTCGTC
>DATHSP010000036.1:0-1810 GCA_035464075.1 Thermoleophilia bacterium
ACGAAGACCTCGACCGGTGCTTCGAGATCCGCATCAAGGACTACAGCGTCTTCGACTCTCCGATACCGCTGCAGGTCTGGTCGCAGGAGACCTACTACACCGACTGCGCCCAGCCGCCGCTGCTCTTCGAAGACGGCGAGTTCAAGCGCGTCGAACCGTTCGGCCGCCGCGAGCACTACATGTTCCCCGAGCCGTGGGGCCTCGGGCCGGTCATCTGCCACGACCACGAAGAGGTGTCGACACTGCCGCGCCTGCTGCCGAAGAAGTTCGGCGACAAGGGCCTGCGCTACGTCGACTTCAAGATGGGCATGCCCGAGGAGGGCATCGACGCCGACAAGGCCTTCGTCGAGACCGGCATGGCGAGCAAGGAGCCGGTGGCGCTCAAGGACGGCAGCACGGTGCGCCCGATCGACGTCTTCGTCGCCACGCTGCCGGCCAACCCTCCGGCCGACGAGCTCGCCGAGCTCGCCCTCAGCGGCGCGATCACCGACATCGGCGTGGTCACCGTCGACTGCATCGGTGAGAAGGGCGGCAAGCCGGCGAGCGTCGGCTACGTCATCGTGCCGCCCGACATCAAGTGGGTCAACGAGCGCATCCCCGGCGCCACGATGGTCTCGTACGGCACCTCGACGCCGGCCTCGATCTACGCCGAGTTCATCGTCGAGGACAGGATCACCGAGAGCGGCGTCGTCGCCCCCGAGATCCTGCCGCGCGAGGCCCGCGACGCCTTCATCGTGGAGTGCGGCCGGCGCAACATGCCGATCACGCGCAAGGACCACGTGCAGGTCAACTGAGTCCGGGCGAGACTGAGCCGGCGCGGCTGCGCGGCGGCCGTGCCGGGAGCGAGACGAAGGGCGGGGCGCTCGCGAGCGCCCCGCCCTTCGCGCTTCCGGCACGCGGTCGGAACGCGCTCCGGCCCGCCATCCCGGCGTTCCTGTCGCGACGGCGGTCGCCTGCGAGCGCCGTCTGACGGCGTCGGCGCCCGGCCCGCGACCGCGGTCAGCCGGCGCCGCAGAAGCGTACGGCGGCCACGACGAGCGCCTCGGCGGCGACGCGCAGCTGGTCGAGCGGCACGTACTCGTCGGCCATGTGGGCCACGCGCACGTCGCCGGGCCCGAAGAGCACGGCCGGGATCCCGCCGACGTTCACGAGCAGGCGCAGGTCGCTCCCGTAGGTGACGCCCTCGAGCGGAGGCGCGGCACCGGTCACGTCGCGCGCCGCGCCGCGCACGGCGCCGACGAGGGGGTCGTCCGGGTCGGTGACTGCGGGGTCGAAGCGGCCGCCCCACCACTGGACCCGCGGCGGGTGATCGCGCAGCCAGGGGTCGGCCGCGGCGGCGCGGGCGACGGCCTGCTCGAGTGCCTCCCGCGCCGCCCGCGGGTCCTCGCCCACGGCGATGCCGCAGCGTCCCTCACAGACCAGCAGGCCCGGGACGCTCGAAGCCCACTCGCCCGCCCTCAGCGTCCCCACTTCGATCGGCCAAGGCAGTCGGTAGCTCGCGTACAGCTCGCCGCCCCCCGCCGAGTTGCGGTCGGCTTCAAGGCCTCGCAGCGCCTCGAACAGCGGCCAGAACTTCTCGATCGCGCTGGCGCCCTCCTCGCGTACGCTGCCGTGCGCGGCCTTGCCCTCGACGGTGAGACGGAACATGTACGACCCCGCCTGCGCGGTCACGACGCGCAGGTCCGTGGGCTCGGTGATCACGGCGCCGTCGGCCCGGTACCCGCGCTCTAGGAGCGCCAGAGTGCCGAGCCCTCCGTCCTCCTCGCCGGCGACGCTGGCCACGAGGAGGCGCCCGCGCAGCCGCACGCCG
>DATHSP010000037.1:0-13514 GCA_035464075.1 Thermoleophilia bacterium
TCGTGCGCCGCGCACGCCCGACACAGCGGCGTGCGCGTTCGACAAGCTTACCCGTCATCGGGCCCGAGGCCACCCGGGACGCCGTGGACCCCCGCGGGCACGGCGGCGGACGCCGCTCCGCCACTGGAGCGACGCCCGCGAGGCGGCCACCTGGCGCGCGTCGTGGTCGGCGGCGGCCTCAGAGGTGACGCAGTCGGCCGCGGGACCGGCGTGACGGGGTCGGCGGTTGCCGCCCGAGGCGTAGGTGCGCGCCACGGGGGCCGGGAGCGTGCGAGTGCGGAGCCGCCGCCGGGCGCGCTTCAGCGCGCCTCGGGTACCGGCTCGACGAGCGTCGGGATGCGGCCGAGGAAGATGTTGCCCGTGCGGCCGTCGATCGACAGCCAGTCGCCGGGCCGCAGCGTGTGCCCGGCGAGGCACGCCGACCCGCGGCGCTCGACGACCTCGAGGTCGCGGCACTCGACGACGGCGGTCTTGCCCAGCCGCTTGGCGGTCACCGCGGCGTGCGAGGTGGCGCCGCCGCGGGCCGTCAGGATCGCGCTCACGCGGGTGATCATGGCGATGTCCTCGGGCACGGTGTCGGGCCGCAGGAGGACGATGTTCTCATCGGGCGCCTCGTCGAGCAGGCGCTCGATCTGCTCGGCGCTGACCGCCACCCGGCCCGAGTAGGCGCCTCCCGCCACGCCCATCCCGACGGCCACCGGGGGCCCGTAGTTGGGCGAGGACGTGTCGAAATAGGTCGCCGCGATCGCCTGCTGGTGGACGACGGCGCGCTTCTGCAGCACGAAGAGGTCGGCGGCGGCGGCTGACTCGAAGGTGAACTCGATCTCCTGCGGGTCGAACTCACGTTCGCCGACCAGATCGCGAGCGACCGAGAGGAGCTGCGCGTACACCGCCGGGAAGTCCTTCTCGAGCGAGTGCTCGGTCCCGCGGTACGTCGGGCTCCCGAGGCGCTGCGCCTCGGTGATCGGCCAGGGGAAGACGAGGCCGCCGACGAGGTCCTCGCCCTGGCTGCAGATGGCGAAGTCGCCGAAGAGGCGGACCTGGCGGCTGTACGGCTCGAGCGGGTTGTGCGTGAAGGTCACTCCCGAGCCGGACTCCCGGCCGAGGTTGCCGAAGACCATGCGCTGCACGACGACGGCCGTGCCCCACTCGTCGGCGACGCCGACGTACTGGCGGTAGAAGCGCGCGTGCGATGAGTCCCAGGACTCGAGCACCTTGAGCACGCAGGCCACGACCTGCTCGAAGGGGTCGTCGACGAAGACCACGCCCTCGTCGCGCGCCCGGCGCTTGTAGGCGAAGGCGATCTGGCGCATCTGCTCGGGCGTGAAGTCGAGCTTCTGCTCGACCTCGTAGCGCTCCTTGAACTCGCCCATGATGGAGTCGAAGAAATCGCGGTCGATGCCGGCGGACATGGCCCACGACTGCAGGAAGCGCCGGTAGCTGTCCCAGGCCGCCCACCCGAGCCGGGGCTGCCGCGACAGCGCCTCGGCGAGCTCGTCGTTGAGGCCCACGTTGACGAAGGTCGTCATGAGACCCGGCATCGAGATCGCCGCTCCCGAGCGGATCGAGAGCAGGAGGCACCGCGAGGCGTCGCCGAGGCGCAGGCCGGTCTGCCGCTCGACCTGAGACAGCGCGGCACGGATGCGGGCGATGGTGTCGTCGTAGAGCGGCTGATACGACATCGCCGGCATGGCCCCGAAGAGCTCGGTGCTGAGCACGAAGCCCTCGGGCACGTTGTGCCCGTACGAGGCCATCTGCTTCAGCCCCAGGCCCTTGAAACCGAGCGTCATCTGGTCGTCGGTGCCGGGCTTGGGCAGGTGGAGCTCGGAGACCAGGCGCTCGGGGTCGTAGTTCATCATCCGCGTGAGGGCGCGGCTGCCGAGGCGCCCCGTGAGCAGCGAGATCTGGCGCAGGGCCGCGCCCACGTAGCGGTCGAGGGCCTGCATGCCGAGCGCCGAGACGAGCACCTCGCGCAGGACCATCTCGGCCACGGCGTCGAGCGACATGCCGCGCGCCTCGCACTGCCGGGGGTCGTGTACGAGCACGGTGTGCAGCACCTGGTCGTGGCTGCGCACCGCGGTCGAGGAGAGCTCGGTCACACTGTTGACGAGGAACTGGAACACGTTCTGGTACTGGCGGAAGGTGAAGTTGTGGCTGGCGAAGCTCGCCTCGAGCATGTCGAGATCGGCGCTCAGAGCGCGCGAGTCGACGCCGTCGACGGCGAGGGCGCGCTCGAGGCGGCCCATCGTCGCCCACATGCGCCGCAGCGAGTCGCGCGTGACGTAGGGCTCGACGCCCTCGGCGACGATGTCGTCGAGCAACTGCGCGACGAGCTGCTCGACGCGGAAGGAGAGACCGAGGGCGTCGAACTTGGGCTCGCTGTAGTTGCCGTAGATCGACGGGATGCCGGCGGCGATGTGGCGCTTCTGGTAGAGGTTCTCGGTGGCCTCCGAGCGCGCCGGGTCGAGGACGATCGCCTTGAGCTCCTCGAGCACGACGAGGGCGGTGTCGAGCAGGCGGTCGCGGGCGGTCGGCGCGGGCTTGGCCCGCCAGGCCTGCAGGGCGCGCGCGAACCGGCCCCGTACCCGGGGGTCGAGCTGCAGGTGCTGGCCGACGACCTCGCCGAGGTCGTCGGCCGCCGGTGAGTACTTCCTCGCGAGCAACTGATAGGTCCGCACCATCAGGGCGACGCGCCGGCGGTCGGCGGGACCGCCGAGCGCCTCGCCGCCCGGGCCGGTGGCGCCGTCGCCCGCCGACGGGAGCCCGGCGAGGCGCGCCTCAAGCTTCTCCGGCGCCAGCGCCAGCAGGCGGTCGAGCAGCTCCTCGGCGCGGGCGCGCGCCGCGGCTCCGCTCGCGCTGCGCCGCTTCACCAGGCGGCCCTGCAGGGCGACGAGCACGGTGTGTGGGCCGAGCGCCCAGTCGCGCTCGGCGCCGACCGCCTCCAGGGTGTTGGCCGAGAGATACGGCTCGAGCCCGGAGGGGTCGAGCGTCAGCCAGTAGGTGAGGACGGCGCGGCTGAAGGCGACGAGCCGGTTCGACGACTCGGCGTGGGCCTGCTTGCGCAGGAAGTGCATGAGCGTGTCGCGTCGCTGGCAGACCTCGTCGATCTCGGTCGAGACGGCGCGCAGCTCGCCCTCGGCGCCGACCTCGTTGAAGAACACGGGGAGCGTGCGCAGGAGCTGCTTGGCGACGAAGTAGATGGGCCGGATGTCGGCGTTGAGGAAGCGGGTGACGTCGCGCTGGAAGAGGTCGGTGTCGGCGATGTAGACGCCGCCCAGCCGCAGCTGGACGTTGAGCGCCGCCGCCAGCCGCTCGTACAGGGCCGGGTTCGACTCGATGATGTGGAGCCAGCAGCGGATCTTGGGCAGGTGGTACGGGTTGACCACCGTCTCCCACTCGTCGGTCGCCCCCTGCACGTCCGGGTACTGGAACTTCCAGTACAGGATGTCCTCGATGAGGTTGTCGGCCGCGCGCACGTTGCCAGCCTCGCCGATGGCCACGCCGATCGCCTCGTAGCACTGGAAGCGCATGAGGAGGAACTCGTTGTCGCGGTCGCGGAAGAAGGCGGTGAGGCGCCTCAGGATGCGCTCGGCGTCGGTGTGCCGGTCGGGCTGCATCATCTCGCGCACGACGGCGAGGAGGTCGACCATGACCTCCTTCTGGCGGTAGCCGAGGGTCTCGTCCTTCAGGAAGAAGAGGCAGACGGCGAAGCGGTCCTCCAGGTTCTCGACCTGGAAGAGGCGGTCGATGGCCTGCCCGAGCACATCGGACAGGCTGGGGTACTCGGTGGACAGCAGGGCCTCGGGCGGCGCCGACTCGCTGCCCCGCACGAGCGCCGAGAGCCGCGGCTGGGCGAGCAGGTCGAAGCGCTCGACGATCGCCGCCGGGTCGGTGAGCTCGGTGGTCTGGGTGGCGACCCAGGCGGGCACGTCGAGGTGCTCGCGCAGGCGCCGGTAGCCGAGCACCAGCACGCGACGGTAGAGCTCGAGGTAGCCGGCGGCGAGCGCCGGACGGCGGGCGGCGCGCTCGACCAGTGTGCGGAGGAGCGCGTCGCGCTCGAGGAAGGCGTCGGGCTGCCGCGGGAGGTGGCGGCCGAGCGACTCGCCGACCCAGCCCAGGGCGTCGTCGTAGGCGTCGCCGTGCTCGCCCTCGAGGGCCGTCGTGCACCAGGTGAGCAGGCCGCGCAGGAGGAGAGAGAAGCGCTCGCGGTCGAGCGGCGACTCGAGCAGGCCGAGCACCAGCTCGGCGAGGAGCTCGAAGAGCCGTGTGCGGTCGGACGAGCGCTCGAAGTAGGGCCAGTTGCGCAGCAGCGTGGTCTGGAAGCCGTCGATGAGCAGGTCGGCGTTGCGGAAGGTGTGGAAGTACTCGGCCAGCGTCTCGCTCAGCGCCGTGCGCACGCCGTAGAGACCGTCGACGGCCTCGAAGAGGGGCGCGTAGCGGTCGGGGACGACGACCTCCTGCGCGGTGGTCGCGATGTTGGCGCGCAGGGCGTCGGAGTCGAAGGGCAGCGGGTAGTTCCTCACAGTGCCCCAATGATACCTCTGGCGGTGGCGGGCCCCGAACGCCCGACGGCCTGGGGGCCGGGCGGAGGCGGCGACGCCTCCTCCGCCCGGCGTTGCGATAGCATGGACGGCGACGAACCACACGCAGCGTCGCCGGCGGCCGCGGCAGGCACCGGCCCCGCGCGGCGCCGTACCGATAAGGGAGGGATCGGTCACCATGGGTGCGCAACGGACGCTGGGTATCAACGGGCTGGGCCGCATCGGCAAGCTGACGCTCTGGCACCACCTCGGGCACGACGACTTCGACCGCATCGTCATCAACCTCGGGCGTCAGGCGGGCACGTCGCTGGACGCCCTGGCGCAGTACATCGCCAAGGACAGCACGTACGGCCCCCTCCACCGTTTCCTGCACGGCCAGTCCGGCGTACGCGACGTCGAGGTCGTCGACGAGGGGCGCGGGCTCATGCACGCGCACGGCAAGGAGCTCGTCGTCCTGCGCGACGCCCGCAACCCCAAGGACATCGCCTGGCGCGAGCACGGCGTCGCCCTGGTGGTCGAGTGCACGGGCACCTTCCGCGATCCGTACGCGGACCCCGACGACGCCAAGGGGGCGATCCGCGGTCACCTCACCGCCGGCGCCCGCGTGGTCGTGAACAGCTCCCCGTTCAAGGTCAAGAAGACGGGCGTGGCCCTGCCCGAGGACTCCGCCCTCTTCATCAACGGCATCAACGAGTTCGAGTTCGACCCCGCCACGCACAAGGTGGTGTCGGCGGCGTCGTGCACCACGACGGCCCTGGCCCACATGATGCGCCCGCTGCTCGACCGCGACCTCACCAAGAACATGATCACCGCCGGGATGAGCACGGTGCACGCGGTGACCTCCTCGCAGCCGGTGCTCGACGCCGTCCCCAAGGCCGGGGCGACCGACCTGCGCAAGAGCCGTGGGGCCATCGGCAACGTGGTGCTGACCTCGACCAACGCCGCCGCGGCGCTGGAGCTGGTGATGCCGCAGATCGCCCAGATCGGCTTCATGGCCGACTCGGTGCGCATCCCGACGAACAGCGTCAGCCTCATCATCCTCAACGTGACCTTCCAGAGCGAGGCCCTGCCCGACGGCTCCGTCTCCGTCGGGCGTGACGCCATCAACGCGATCTACCGGGAGACGGCGGAGGGCGAGGCGCGCGGCCTGCTCAAGTACAGCGACGAGCAGAACGTCTCCGCCGACATGCTCGGTGAAGACGCCGCCGTGGTCATCGAGGGCGTCGAGACGCACACTCGCACCGGCTTCATGGACCTGAAGGTCCCGCCGGGCTCACCGCGCCCGAGCCCCGAGTGCGAGTCGGTCCGCATCCCGCTGACCCACGTGAAGGTCTTCGGCTGGTACGACAACGAGATGGGCAGCTACACACACCGGCTCGGCGAGCTCACCACCCACGTGGCGCGGAACATGTAGCCGGGGGGCGCCCGCTCAGGCGTCGAGCTCTTCGGCCGCCGCCATGAGGCGGCGCAGGCGGTGGTTCAGCGCCGACTTGCCCAACGGCGGTCGTACGCGGCCGCCGAGCTCCTGGAGGCTCAGGAACGGGTAGCGCAGGCGCAGCTCCGCGACCTCCCTGACAGACGGCGGCAGGGCGGCCCACGACGGGTCGGCCATCAGGCGCCGGGCGGCGGCGGCCTGCCGCTCGCCCGCCGTCGCCGCCCGGCGCGCGTTGGCCTGGTCGCAGTTCGCCAGCCGGTTGGCCCGCTCGCGCACGCCGCCGAAGACGGCGTGCTCCTCGCGCCGCAGGGCGGCGTCGTGCGCGCCGAGCACGGCAAGCAGCGCGTTCGCCGTCTCCGAGCTCTTCGTGTAGCAGGCGATGTTGCGAGCGCGTGCGGCGATGCTGAAGCGCAGGTCGACGCGCTCGAGCAGACGGACGAGCTGCTCGGCGAGGTCGCGGTCCTCGAGCGTGAACTCGAGGTGGACCGGCGACGACGGCGCCGAGATCGAGCCGCAGCCGAGGAACATGCCGCGCACGAAGGCCACGACGCAGCAGCGCCGCTGCAGGAGGCGGCTCGGCGCCCGCAGCTGCAGGCGCAAGGCGTCCGAGAGCACGCCGGTCTCGTTGAGGACCTGCAGACCGGCCTCGCGGTCGTCGAGCACGACCTCGTAGCGGCGGCCCATGGGGCCGCCGCTGACCGTGCGGACCTGGGCCGCGACGTGGTAGGGACGCAGCAGGGCGAGGGCGTGCCGCGCCACCGCCGGCAGCGAGAACGAGAGACGGACGGCGTAGTGCCCGCCGGCCGAGATCTCGAAGGTGCCGGCGCCGAAGAGCAGCCCGCTGAGCTGCGCCTGGCGGCAGTGCGCCGCGCTGGGGACGAGCGCGGCGAGCTCGCGCTTCACGTCGTGGGAGAAGCTCACGGCCGCCGCCCCGTGCGCGAGCCGCTCATGCTCCGCGCGCCGTCCGGGAGGAGCCCACGCCGCCTACTTGAGCAGGCCGAGGAGCGCCTCGGCGAGGCGCCCGGGGTCGTGGCGCACGACGCCGCCGCCGGTGGCGGCGACGTCGGCGTGCACCACCTTGACGCCGAGCGCCCGCAAGCGCTCCTCGTCCACCCGCACGGGGATGGCGCCCTCGGCCTCGTAGGACGCCGCGAGCTCCCCGCTCACCGGTGTGTCGTTGACCAGCACGGCGTCCACCATGCCGGCGACCCCGTGCCGGTACAGCGCGTCCACGTGGTCGGCGGTCGTGTATCCGTCGGTCTCGCCCGGCTGGGTCATGATGTTGCACACGTAGACGACCCAGGCACGCGTGCGCTCGAGCGCCTCCCGGACCTCGGCGATGAGGAGGTTGGGCATGATGCTGGTGTAGAGGCTCCCCGGGCCGAGGACGACGAGGTCGGCCTGCTCGAGGGCGGCGATCGCCTCGGGCAGGGGGTCGACCCGGGCCGGCTCCAGCCAGACGCGCAGCGGCAGGCGCTCCGCGGCGGTGATCTCGCTCTCCCCGCTCACCCGGGCGCCGTCCTCGAGCTGCGCGTGCAGCACGACGTCCTCGAGAGTCGACGGGATGACCCGCCCCCTGACCTTGAGCACGCGTGTCGACTCGCGCACCGCGGTCTCGAAGTCGCCGGTGACCTCGGCCAGCGCGGCGACGAAGAGGTTGCCGAAGCTGTGTCCTTCGAGCCCTCCCCCGTCGGGGAAGCGGTACTGGAAGAGGCGGCTCATCAGCGACTCGTCGTCGGCGAGGGCGACGAGGCAGTTGCGGATGTCGCCCGGCGGCGGCATGCCCATGTGCCGGCGAAGCAGGCCGGAGCTGCCGCCGTCGTCGGCCATCGTCACGATCGCCGTCAGGTTGCTGCTGTGGTGCTTGAGGCCGCCGAGCAGGGCGGAGAGCCCGGTCCCCCCGCCGACGGCGGTGACGCGCGGCCCGCGGGCGAGGCGCGCCGCGGTGCGCATCTCGGAGGCGGTCTCCGGGTTGGTGCGCTGGAAGTGCCACAGCTTGCGCAGGCCCACGGCGAGCAGCAGCGCCCCCACGACGAGCCCGTCGAGCACCAGGACGGCGGCGGCGAGGCGGCGCTCAGTCAGGAACCCCAGGGCGAGCGCCCCCAGCAGCCGGTCGGAGAACGCGACGCCGACGGCGACGAAGACCGTGTAGGCGAGCAGCACGACGCCGAGCGCCGCCACGAAGACCCAGCGCTTGAGCCCGATCCCCGGGTAGAGCCAGTCGAGGTACCGCCGCATCGTCGCCTCCGCCCGCGCCGCGCGACCTAGTCGCGGGCGACGTCGCGGTGCCGCGCGACCGTGTAGTAGCCCTGCTTCTGGTAGCGGTCGGCGATGGCCTCGGCGATGGCGACCGAGCGGTGGCGGCCGCCGGTACAGCCGACGCCGATGGTCAGGTGCGCCTTACCCTCCGCGGCGTATCGCGGGAAGAGGAAGTCGAGCAAAGCGTAGAGGCGCTCCAGGTACTCGCCCGTGCCGGAGGAGTCGAGCACGTAGTCCCTGACCTCGGCGTCGAGGCCGGTGAGCGGGCGCAGCCGCAGGTCGTAGTGCGGGTTCGGCAGGAAGCGCACGTCGAAGAGCAGGTCGGCGTCGATGGGGATGCCGTACTTGTAGCCGAAGGAGACGATGGCGAAGACGATCGACGAGCGCCGCCCGTGGCGGATGACGTCGGCGTTCAACTGGGCCTTGAGCTCGTGGATGTTGGTCGCGCTGGTGTCGATGACCACATGGGCGCGCTCGCGCAGCCCGGCGAGGCGGCGGCGCTCCTCGCGGATGTCGTCGATGACGCTGCCGCCGCCGGCCAGCGGGTGGCGGCGGCGCGACTCCTTGAAGCGTCGCACCAGGGCCTCGTTCGAGGCCTCGAGGAAGATCAGCGTGTAGTCGACGCCGCGCTCGCGCAGCTCGTCGAGCAGGTGCTCGGTCTGCTCGAAGTACACGCCGCCGCGCACGTCGCTGACGATCGCCACGCGGTCGACCTTGCTGCCCTCGCGGCGGAAGAGGTCGACGAGCGTCGGCACGAGCTCGGGCGGCAGGTTGTCGACGCAGAAGTAGCCCGCGTCCTCGAACGAGTCGAGCGCCTGCGACTTGCCGGCCCCGGAGAGACCGGTGAGGATCACGAACTCGAGACCTGTCGTCATCGGCGCTCCTCGCTGGTCGTTTCCGTCACCCGTCCGCCGTCGCCCGCTGCGCGGCGCAGCCTGTCGGTCTCGCCGCCAGGCTCCCACCCTTCGAGGCGCAGGAGGCGGGCCTTCCAGGTCGGGTCGTCGCCGTAGGAGCCGAGGCTCCCGTCGTTCTTGATCACACGGTGGCAGGGCAGGAGGATCGGCAGCGTGTTGCGCGCCATGACCGAGCCGACGGCGCGGTAGGCGTTGGGCCGGCCGGCCGCGTGCGCGAGGTCGCGGTAGCTCACCGGCCGGCCGTACGGCACCGCGGCGAGCGCCGCGAAGACGTCGCGCTCGAAGCGCGTGCAGCCCAGCGCCTCGGTGTAGGCGGCGACGTCGAAGTCGAAGGCGACGGGCTCGCCGGCGAAGTACCGCTCGAGCAGCTCCGACCAGCGGCCGCGCGGCGCGCCCTCGCCGCGCCGCGCAGGGTCGGGCAGCTCGAGCTCGAGCGGCAGGTCGCCGGCGAGCCGCACGACCCCCACTCCCCATCTCGTCTCGTACGCCTCCTCGCGGAGGTGCCCCTGCTCACCCTGTCCTGTGTAGCCGCGCATGGATCTCCCTCGCTACCTTGCGGGGCAGGCCGGGCACCTGCTCGAGCTCCTCGCGCGACGCGGCGAGGAAGCGCTCCGGGCTGCCGAAGTGTTCGAGTATCTACCGCCGCCGCACCGGTCCCACGTTGGGCAGGGCGTCGAAGAGCGCCGAGCGCCGCGTGTCGGCGCTCCGCCGCTGGCGGTGGAAGGTGATGGCGAAGCGGTGCGCCTCGTCGCGCACCCGCTGGAGCAGCAGCGACGCGGGGTCGTCGGCGGCCAGCGGCAGCGGATCGCGGCGGCCGGGCACGAAGACCTCTTCGCGCTGCTTGGCGAGACTGATGAGCGGCACGTCGACGCCGACGCCGCGCAGCGCCCCGGCGACGGCCGACAGCTGCCCCTTGCCGCCGTCGACGACGACGAGATCGGGGCACGCCGCGAAGCTCTCGTCGGCACGCTCCCCGGCGGGGGCGCCGGCGCTCGTCGCGGCGCCCTCGTCGGGCGCGCCGACCTGGGCGATCACGGCGGCTCCGGTGCCACTGCCCCCGTCGGCCGCGCCGGCCGGCGCCGCCGCGTCCGGCGCCGGCCCAGGGGCCTCTTCCGCAGGGGCGGCCGGCTCGCCCGTCCCCCCGCCGGTCGCGATCAGCGCGGCGACTCCGCGCTGGAAGCGCCGCCGCACGACCTCGGCCAGCATGGCGAAGTCGTCCTGCCCCGCGACCTCGCGCACGGCGAACTTGCGGTAGTGGGCCTTCTTCGGCACGCCGCCCTCGAAGACCACCATCGAGCCCACGGCGTGCCGCTCGCCGAGGTTGGAGATGTCGTAGCACTCGATGCGCAGCGGCGGCGAGGGCAGGCCGAGCACGTCCTGCAGCGCGACCAGCGCCTCGCCGCGGGCCATGCGCTTGCGCTGCCGGCGCTCGGCCTCGGCCTCGGCGGCGAGCTCGGCGTTGCGCTGCGCGAGCTGCAGGAGGCGCCGCTTCGGCCCGCGCTTCGCCGCCCGCACGACGACCTTCGCCCCGCGCCGGGTGCCCAGCGCGGCGGCGGCGTGCTCGGGCTCTTCGAGCGGCGCCACGATCTCGGGCGGTATCGTCGCCGGCTCCCAGTAGAACTCGAGCAGGAACTCCTCGAGCACTTCGCCCGGCTCGCGACCCTCGGCGTTGTCGACGAAGAACGTCTGCCGGTCGACCACCGCCCCGTCGCGCACGCGGAAGACCTGCAGGTTGCTGCCCGGCTCGTCCTGGTGCAGGCCGATCACATCGAAGGCCTCGACCGCCTCGACGCGCGCCGACTGACGCTCCTGGACGTGGCGCACGGCCTCGAGGCGGTCGCGCAGCAGCGCCGCCTTCTCGAACTGCTGCGCCTCAGCCGCCTCCTCCATCGCACGCGCGATGTCGCGCTCGACGGCGCCCAGCCGCCCGCGCAGGAAGTCGACCACCTGGGCGATGACCTCCATGTACTCGTCGCGCTCGACGCGCCCGTCGCACGCCCCCAGCGAGCGCTTGATGAAGAACTGCAGGCAGGGCGAGCCGCTGACCCGCCCCGGCTGCTTCCCCTTGCACTTGCGGTACGGGAAGATGCGCCCCAGCACGTCGAGGGTCTCCCGCACTTTGCGCGCGCTCGAGTAGGGCCCGAAGTAGAGGTTGCCGGGCACGTGGCGGCCGCGGAAGAAGCGCACACGCGGCCACTCGTCCACCATCGTGATCTCGATCCACGGGTAGCTCTTGTCGTCGCGCAGACGCAGGTTGAACGGCGGCCGGTGTTCCTTGACGAAGTTGTCCTCGAGGAGGAGGGCCTCGGTCTCGGAGGCGGTCACCACCCACTCGAGGTCGCGGGCGCGGGCCACCATCTCGGCCGTGCGCCCGTGCGGCGCCGCGGTGCCGCCGCCCCGCTTGAAGTACGAGGCGACGCGCTTGCGCAGGTCCTTGGCCTTGCCCACGTAGAGCACCGTCCCCTCGCCGTCGAGGAAGCGGTACACGCCCGGCTCGTGGGGCACGCGCGGCAGAAGCGCGTGCAGCGGCGAACGTTCGGGAGTCGAGGGTGCAGAGGGCTGGTCGTCCATCGTCACGATTGTACCCGCGCCTCGAGGCCGACGGCGATGACGCCGGCGAGCAGCGCTCGACGATCGCGCTCGGCCGCGGCCGCCGACCCGGCCGCCACACGGAGTCGCGCGACTCACGCTCGACCGTACGTCACAACTCCTTGCGCATCATGACCCGGCGATACCCCTGCACCGTCTTGCGCTCGGTCTCGACGTAGCCGAGCGACGAGTACAGCGCGATGTCCTCCGTCATCTGCTCGTTCGTGTACAGCCAGATGAAGGTCGCGCCGCCGCGCCGGGCCTCCGCCTCGGCGAGCGCCAGCAGCCGGCGACCCCACCCTCTCTCCTGGTAGTCGGGGTGCACCGCCACGTTGTCGAGCAGCAGACCGTGACCCTCGGGGATGAGGACGAGGAGCCCGACGACCCGGTCGCCGTCGACCAGGACGTGCACGTCGTGGTCACGGATGACCGCTTCGTAGTCGTCGAGCATCGGCGCGGGACGCCTGCCCATGCGCTCGACGTAGTGACCGTAGGCGGCCTCGACCACGGCGGCGACCGCAGGCGCGTCCTCCGGCCTCGCCCCCCGGATCACCAGATCGTCGCCGGCCGCGCCGGGCGCCGGCGGCGCACAAGGGTTATCGTCCATCGTCATGATCGTGCCCTCGGCCCGAGCGCCCCGAAGGGACGCGTCGGTGACCCGCCGCCGGCGGGCTCAGGCCGCCGCCGACCGACGCGAAGCTCCATCGGCACGGACGACGGAGAGCGGCTGTCGCGCCCGGGACGCTGCGGCCGACGGAAGCCGAAGGCCTCGTAGAGGCCGATCGCGGCCGCGTTGTCGCGGTACACGTTGAGGGTGACGAGCGAGGCGCTGCTCTCCCGGGCGCGGGCGAGCAGCGCCTCGACGAGCGCCCGGCCGACACCGCGGCCGCGCGCGCCGGGGCGAACGATGACGCGCGCCAGATGCATGCGACCTCCCGCCCTCGGCAACGCCTGCCCGAACGCGACCAGGCCCTCGCCGTCCTCGAGGGCCACGTTGCGCCCGGCGCCGAACTCGGCCTCGCGCATCAGCGCGTCCTGCTCCACGGGGAAGGTGATGTCCGGCCCGGCCCAGCGCTCGCACTCGGCCGCGGTCGTGACCCAGGCGGCAGCGGCGACAAGGTCCGCGGGTGTGGCCTCGCGGGCGTGCGGTCGACGTTCGGGCCGCCCCATCAGGGCGCACCGGCGGCCTGACCGCCGCCCGGCTCCGCCGGCTGCGTCATCGCCGCGAAGAGGCTCGCCGCCCAGCCCCGGATCGCCCCCCAGTCGCGGATGTCGCTGGCCGGTTCTGACCCGGCGAGCTTGTTGACGGGGAAACGCAGCAGCGCGGGGTCGAACCTGCCGCCGAAGAGCTCGACGGTGGCCGGCTCGAGCCAGGCAGCCTTGGCCAGCTCCTTGTCGAACTGGGCGCGCGAGTCCTCCCACTCCTTCTCGTCGTGAGGGTCGTGGACCGGTCCGAGCGCGAACACCGCGACGGGGAAGCCGGCCAGCGACTTCCGGTGTCTCGACAGGAAGCGGTGCGCGTCCTTGTGCCAGCGATGCATGGCGAGCGGCGCGCCCAGGACGACGGCGTCGTACCCGTCGAGCGTCCGCACGTCCTGAGCGGGCCGGAGGTCGGCGTCGAGCCCGCGGCCGCGCAGCGTCGCCGCGATGGCCTCGGCGACCTCGCGGGTCGACCCGTACGAGGTCGCATACGCCACCAGGATCGTCTTCGACATGGCTGCCTCCGCAGGGCGCGTGGTCTGGAAGTCTCCTAGCGTGAAGACGAGGAGCCCTGGA
>DATHSP010000038.1:0-5151 GCA_035464075.1 Thermoleophilia bacterium
CGCCTCCGCGCCTGCCTCGTCATCGGCGACCCTCCTCGTCGACCTCGCCCTGTACGCGCGGCGCGCCCGGTCTGCCCGGCCCGCCAGCCTCGACCCGCGCCCCGGCAGCACGCGTGCCCTCCCGCGACGAAGAGCCCCGCCGGGACAGCCGCTCCGCCAGGAGCACGAGGCCGACGAACACGACCTCGATCGCCGTCTGCCAGAGGCGCAGGAGGACGGCCCACGCGAGCGCCACGGGCCCGCCCACCTCGGCGCGCAGCGCCCCGGCGAGGACCGCCTCGCGCACACCGACGCCGCTGGGTACGACGAAGGCCGCCATGCCGGCGACGTAGGCGAGCGCGTAGGCTGCGACCACCAGGGCGAGGGTGTCGGCGCCGGCGCCGACCGTCGCGCGCGCCAGGCACCACGCGGCGGTGCCGACCAGCAGCCAGGTCGCCACATAGTACCAAAGCATGCCCGCGACTCGGCCGAAGCCCAGCGTGGCGGTGAGAGGCTCGCGGTGGAGGAGGCCGAGCACGCGCCCGGCGAGCGGGACGAACACCCGCGGGTGCACGAGGACGAGGAGCGCCGGGATGGCCAGCAGTGACCAGGCCGCCCACCCCGCCTCGACGCGGGCGAGAGGCCACAGCAGGGCCACCGTGAGCAGGGCCGAGCAGAGCTGGAGCGCCTGCTCGTAGACCATCGCCGCGCCCACTCTGGGGAGGTCGAGCCCCTGACCGTGGTGCAGCCACGCCCGGCCGACGAACATGAACACGGTGCCGGGCACGTAGCGGGCGAGGATCGAGCTCCCCCAGATCGCCCACGTCGCCAGCACGCCGGGGCGCAGCCCGAACCCCGCCAGCAGGAGCCACCAGCCGGCGGCCTGCAGGCAGTAGAAGACGAAGAAGATGGCGAACGACGCGACGAGCCACTCCGGCCTGAAGGCCCACTCATAGGCGGTGACCTCGTCCCAGGAGCGCGCCAGAGCGAGAGTGACGAAGGCGACCGTCGCCGCGACGAGCAGTACCTGCGCAAGGCGCAGGAGGCGGCGCCGGCCGGCCGCCGCGGCGGGGCTCTCGCGGCCGCCCGCAGGCGCGCGCATCCCGCGCCCGCTCACGGCGCGCCTCCGAGGGCGTCGAGCAGCCGGCCTGCCACGGCCTCGGGGGTGCAGGCGCGGCGGTAGACGGCGAGCGCCGCGGCGCCGAGCCTGGCGCGTTCGCCCTCGTCCAGCAGGCGCCGCAGCGCGGCGGCGAGCGCGGCGGCGTCGCCGGGCGGCACCAGCAGCGCGTCCTCGCCGTCGTGCAGGAGCTCGCGGGCGCCGGGCGTGGCCGCGGTCACCACCGGGCGCCCGCAGGCGAGCCCGTCGAAGACCTTGTTGGGCACGACGCGGCCGGCCTTCTCCGAGCGACCGAAGACACCCAGGCAGACGTCGGACTCGAGCAGCAGCCGGCGCAGCTCGTCGTGCGGACGCATGCCGAGCCAGTCGACGTTGTCGAGCCGGCGGCGGCTGATCGTCGCGCGCAACTCCGCCGAGAGCTGTCCTTCGCCGGCGAGAACGATGCATAGCGGCTCGCCTCGCAGTCGGTCGGCGGCTTCCAGCACCGTATCGGCGCCGTGGAGCGGGCTCCACTTGCCGTACTGCACGACGGTCAGCGGCCGCTGTGCCCCGGCGGACCGGGCGCGGCCGTCGGCGCCCTCGACCGGCAAGGCCCCGACCGGGACCACGGCGACGCGGGCGCGCTCGAGCCCGAAGGCGCGCTGGTAGTACGACGCGTGCGCCCAGGTGTCGGCGAGCACGAGGTGCGCGGCGGCGAAGGCCACCTTGTCGGCCGCCGCGACAGCCACGGCAGCAGGCGACCCGCGCCTCACGAGCCCGCGATCGCCGACGAAGGTGTCGGCCAGCGAGACCAGGGGGTCGAAGACCAGCCGCGCGCCCCGGGCGGCGGCCACCAGGCGCGCGTACGGCATCGCGAGGTGGCCCGGGTACCCGACGACGAGCGCCTCGGGGCTGAAGCGGCGGCGGTGCTGCAGGGCGAGGCGCGCGTACGCCGCCGCCGCCCCCGCGGCGAGCCTCGCGGCACCGGCGGCGCCGGCGAGGTTCGCCGCCTCCAGTGGCGGCAGCGGCGCCTGCAGCTCGAGTACCTCGACCCCGCGGGCCCGCAGGCCGGCGAGCAGCACGGCGTTCCGCGGGTACGACGGGTCGTACGTGCCGAAGTAGGCGACCGTCCGGGTCACGACCGGCGGGCGCCGGCCGGCGGCGGCCCTGCGCCGGGCGGTGCCCCCGGGGTCGCGCCTTGGGCAGCGAGGCCCGGTGGGCGCGCGACACCCGCCGCGCCCGGAGCCGCCGGCGGGCGAGCCGCGGCGGGCTCGACCACGCGCTCGACCCAGGCGCGCTCCGGTCCGCTTCGCGCCCGCGAGTTGACGACGAGCTCGCCCAGGAGCCCGACCGAGAGCAGCTGGATGCCGACGATGACGAGCAGCACGCCGAGCAGCAGCAGCGGCCGCTGGCCGATCGCCTCGCCGAGGATCTTGAGGACGGTCATGTACACGAGGATCGCGGCGCCGGCGAGGATCATCAGCGTGCCCATGCCGCCGAACAGGTGCTGCGGGCGGCTATGGTAACGCCCGAGGAAGAGGACGGTGAGGAGGTCGAGGTAGCCGCGCATGTAGCGCTGCCAGCCGTATTTCGAGCGCCCCGCGGCGCGGCGGCGGTGCGCCACGCGCTCCTCCGTCACCCTGAAGCCCTGCTGCGCGGCGACCACCGGGATGTAGCGGTGAAGCTCGCCGTAGATGGTGAGAGCGTCGAGCACCTCTCGCCGGTAGACCTTGAGGCCGCAGTTGAAGTCGTGAAGGTTGAGGCCGGTCGCGCGGCGGACGGTCCAGTTGAAGAGACGCGACGGCACGGTCTTGGAGAGCGGGTCTTGACGGCTCTGCTTCCACCCCGAGACGAGGTCGTATCCCTCGTCGAGCCGGGCGATCAGCTTGAGCGCCTCGGCTGGGTCGTCCTGACGATCGCCGT
Organism: Thermoleophilia bacterium; assembly: GCA_035464075.1. GTDB lineage: Bacteria > Actinomycetota > Thermoleophilia > UBA2241 > UBA2241 > UBA2241. The sequence goes on from DATHSP010000038.1 coordinate 2,999, forward strand.
CCATCGTGACGACCACCTCGCCGCGCGCCACGGCGAAGCCGTGGGTGAGCGCCGCCGACTTGCCGAAGTTGCGCCGCAGCTTGACGATCCGCACGCCGGCACGGCCCTCGGCCAGCCCTTCGAGCACGCCGAACGTGCCGTCGTCGGAGCCGTCGTCGACGAAGACGACCTCGTACGGGCGGCCGAGCTCGCTCATCGCCGCGTCGATCTCGGCGAGGAGCGGCTCCACGCTGCCCGCCTCGTTGAAGACGGGCACGACGATCGAGACGGTTCCCTCCATAGTGCCCATAAGGATACAACCTGCCTGCTCACCCGACCTCTGCCCCGAGGCGCGACGATCCCCGGCGGGGCCGCGCGCGGCGCGACGATCCCCGGCGCGACCGTGCCGGGCGCTCCGCGCGTCGCAGCGGCGCGCAGCGTTTGCCGGCGATGGCGCCGGGAACAGCACTCGTGAGGCGCGCACGCACGGGGGTGACTCGCGGCGGGAGGGCGCGCCGGCGGCGTCGCCGGACGGCGCGCCGCGGATCATGGAGGTCACAGCATGAGACCACTTTCGTACATCGGGATCATCGGTCTCGTCCTCGTCCTCGCCGGGGCCCTCAACTGGGGCCTGGTAGGACTGTTCGACTACAACCTCGTGGCGGAGATCGTCGGCACCGGCGCCGCCGCCGACGTGGTCTACGTGCTCGTCGGTGTCGGCGGGCTCCTGGCCCTCGCCGCCTTCGGGCTGGCGGTGGGCAAGGCGTCGAGCCGCGGCGCCGGCAGCACGGTCGCCCTCGTGGGCGCCGTCGCTCTCGTCCCGGCCATCGTCGGGGCCCTCAACTGGGGCCTCGTCGGGCTGTTCGAGTACAACCTCGTGGCGGAGATCTTCGGCACCGGTACCGCCACCGACACGGTCTACGTGCTCATCGGAGCCGCCGGGCTCCTGAGCTTGCTGTCGATCGGCAGCCTCTCCGGGCGCGCCGTGACGGCGGAGGAGGCTCGCCACGCCCGGCACCCCGATGTGGGTGAGCGCGACCGGGACGACTATCGCCGCGCCGCCTGACCGGCCCCGCGGGAGCCGAGCTCGACGGGAGCGTGCGTGGCGCGGAGCGGGCCGGGCAGGCCCTGCCCGGGCCGCTCCGCCGTCCGGCCTCAGTCCGCGTGGCGGCGCGGGATCCCGGGACGGGAGACCGGCCCTTCGACCACCTCGGGCTCATCCTCGTCATCGACCGTGACCAGGTCGATGGCCCGGCGGCCGATCACGACCACGTCGTCCGTCACGTCGCTGTTCAGCAGCGCCGCGAGACGCGGGTCCTTGACCTTGAGCCTGACACCGAAGAACTCGACGCTGTCTGTCGTCCTGTCTGACACCTCCGGGCCCCCGCCCTCACATTTGCCCTTCGCGCTCGCGCGCCGGCCCTTCCCTCAACGTCCCGGGACGGCACGCGAACGCCCGGCAGCTTGTCTATCGGCAGTCCCGTGCGCTAGCATGACGCCCGCCAGTTCAACGGATGGCGCGCGGCTCGTGCCCAAGGGAAGCCGGTGAGATTCCGGCGCGGTCCCGCCGCTGTAGCCGGTCGGCGCCTCTGCGTTCTCCTGTAGGAGAGTCACTGGACCCGAGGGTCTGGGAAGGCAGCAGAGGCGCGTACGTCGACCGGGAGTCAGAAAACCTGCTCAGCCGCCAGCGAAGCTGCTTCCCCCACGTGGATGGGTGCCAGCATCACGACGGCAGACACCGACCCCGGCAGGAGGAAGTCGGGGTCACCGCATGTCGGAGCCGCTTCGCCGGAGGGGGAACGCCCGCCGCCGGAGAGGAGCCCCACGTGAAGCGTCGCCCTGTCCTGCCGCTCACCCTGCTCGCCCTGCTGCTCGCGCTGCTCATCGTGCCCACTGCAGCAGCCGACGTCCTCCCGGGCACGACCACCGTGGTCAAGCCCTCGGTCCGCGTCGAGGCGCTGTCGCACACGGTCGCGCCCGCAACCACGGTCGCCGCCCCCCTCACCAGCACCGTCATCGACAGCCTCGGCGCTAGCGCCTCCTTCGCCGAGCCCATGGCCATGGTCGCCCTCGCCAAGGCCGCCGACCGGCGCGCCTACACGTTCGACGGGCTCGCCTTCGTGAACTCGATCGCCGGTCTCGGCGGGTCGCCTTCGTGGACGACCTGGTGGCTC
>DATHSP010000039.1:0-3702 GCA_035464075.1 Thermoleophilia bacterium
GACCTGCACCTGATTGATGCCGGTGAGCCGGTACTCGACCGGGTCCTCGACGGTGATGATGTTCTTCTCCGGCGAGTTGAGGATGTTGAGCGCGGCGTACAGTGTCGTCGACTTGCCCGAGCCGGTCGGCCCCGTGACGAGGATGGCGCCGTACGGCTTCGTGAACGAGCGGTGGAAGCGCTTCAGCGCCTTGGGCGAGAAGCCGAGGTCCTCGAGGCGCAGCATCACGTTGGACTTGTCGAGCAGGCGCATGACGATCTTCTCGCCGTAGACCGTCGGCAGGGTGGCCACGCGCATGTCGATCGGCTTGCCGCCGACGATGAGGCCGATGCGGCCGTCCTGCGGCACGCGGCGCTCGGCGATGTCGAGGTCGGCCATGATCTTCAGGCGGCTGATGACCCCGTTTTGCATGCGCCGCGGGATCGACATGATCTCGTGCAGCACGCCGTCGATGCGGAACCGGGCGACGAGCTCCTTGGCCTGCGGCTCGAAGTGGATGTCGCTGGCCGCGTCGTCGACCGCCTGGGCGATGACGGAGTTCACGAGCTTGACGATCGGCGCCTCTTCGGTCGCGTCGCGGATGTCGGTGAGCGACTCGTCGTCCATCGCCTCGTGGGCGAGGTCGTCGGTGTTCTCGCCGATCTCGGCGCGACGCTGGTTGAGCTTGGCGATCGCCTCGAGGATGTCGTCGGGCATGGCCATCGCCGGCTGGATCTGGCACCCGGTGATGAGCTCGAGGTCCTGCTGGACGAAGAAGTTCTGCGGGTCGGCCATGGCGAGCAGGAGGGTGGTGTCGTCCAGGTACCGGACCGGCACCGCCACGTACCTGCGCAGCGTCTTCTCCGAGATCAGCTCGGCGACCGAGGACTGCGGCGACGTGTCCTTGAGGTCGATGAAGGCCACGCCGAACTTCTGCGCCAGCGCCTTGGTCATGTCGAGCTCGGAGACGGTGCCGTTTTCGACGAGGATCCGGCCGAGCCTCTGTCGGGTCTCCGCCTGCTTCGCCATCGCCGCGTCGACCTGCTCGTCGGTGACGACGCCCATCTCCTTCAGGAGGTCGCCGAGGCGGAGCTTGGAGGGCTTGCGCGAGCGATAGAATTCGTTCGGGTCTTCGGCGTCCTGCGAGGGCGCCGCGTCGGCGAGCGCCGACGGGTCGTCTACGTCGTCGTCGAGGAGCGCGTCCTCGTCGATGAACGTGCCGCCGACGGCCGGCGGCGTGTCGCCGGCGCCGACGTGGTCCTCGGCCGTCGTCTCCCGGCCGGCCCACTGGATGGTCTCGGCGTCGTCGTCCTCTGGCGCGACCAGGGGCCCGTCGCCGTTCCCGCCGAGCCGGTCCAGCAGCGCGGCGATGTCCTCGCCGGTCTCGATGGCGAAGAGATCGTCGGCCGCGGTCGCGGCTTCCGGGTCCATGATCGGTTCCAGCGTGTCTCCCCCGCCGAGGTTGACGTCCTCACCGGTGTCGTGGGCCGACCGCTTGTCACGTTCTCTCCGCGGCATCGCGCATCACCTGCACTGGAGCCGGCACGCCCGTCCAAAGCTCGAACGCCGCCGCCGCCTGAAACACCAGCATCGACAGCCCGTCGACCGTGCCTGCTCCGCGCGCCCGCGCCGCGGCGAGGAAGTCAGTCGGCCCCTCACCGTAGACCAGGTCGACAACGACCTGTCCTCTGAGCACGTTATCGGCCAAAGCGGCGGGCACTTTACCTGTGCCGGGCAAGCCGAGACTGGTCGCGTTGACGACCAGGTCGTGGGCGCCGACGAGCGCCGCGACTATCGTCGCGACGAGGCGTTCGGCGTTCTCGAGGCTGCGGTTGACCACCGTCGTGATCAGGCCGAGGTCGGCGAGCGCCAGGGCCACGGCGCGCCCCGCTCCGCCGGCGCCCAGCAGCAGCGCGCGCCGCGCAGGGGCCGGCTCCGTCGCCTCCCTCGGCGGGGCCTGCAGCGCCGCCGCCCCCGCCTCCGGCGCCCTCCGCCGCGCCGCCCGGGCCGCCCGCTCCGACTCCGACTCGCCCCACACCTCACCGAGCGCCCGGGCGAAGCCGGCGACGTCGGTGTTGAAGCCGCGGAGCCGGTCGCGGTCGACGACGATGGTGTTGACGGCTCCCAGCGCGGCCGCGGTCTCGTCGAGCTCGTCGAGGAGCCCGGCCGCCGCGACCTTGTGGGGCACCGTCACGTTGGCCCCGCGCAGGCCGAGGGCGCGCAGGCCGGCGACCGCGGCGGGCAGCTCGGCGGCGGCGACGGCGAAGGGCACGTAGACGAAGTCCAGCCCGCAGGCCGCGAACGCGGCGTTGTGGATCCGCGGCGAGCGCGAATGGGCGACGGGGTCGCCGAGGAGGCCGATCACGCGGGTGCTTCCGGAGACCACGGTCACCACGACCCCTTCCTCGCCGGCCGGGCGCGCGCCCGGCCGTTCACCGTCGCGGCGCGCACCGCCCCCGAGCCGGGCTCGGGCGCCGCGCGCCGTCACGCCATAGGTTTGGCGCCCGGCGGCGTCCTCCTGCCGGCGACGGCCGCGCCGCTACTCGCCCGCTGCCGCTTTGGCCTTGTTCCGCAGGAACTCCTCGTAGGTCACCGAGAAGTAGTGCGCCCCGCTGCCGTCGCCCTTGGCCACGTAGTACAGGTAGTCCACGTCGGCCGGGTCGGCCGCCGCCTGGATCGACGCCAGCCCGGGGTTGGCGATCGGCGTCGGCGGCAGCCCCGCGATCTTGTAGGTGTTGAAGGGCGAGTCGATCTCGAGGTCGTCGAAGGTGAGCTGCTCCTTGTACTCGGGCAACGCGTACTGGATCGTCGCGTCGATCTGCAGCGGCATGCCTTCGCGCAGCCGGTTCCAGATCACGGCCGCGACCAGGGGCCGCTCCTCGGCGACGCGCGCCTCGCGCTCGACCAGCGAGGCGATGATGAGCACGTCGTAGGTCGTCAGGTTGGCGTCGCCGGCACGCCCGAGGTCGACCTTCTCAAGGTTGGCGAAGAGAGTCTCGAGCTGCAACTCGACGGCGCGCCGCGGCTTGAGCGCCGGCAGCACCTCGTAGGTGGCCGGGAAGAGCAGGCCCTCGAGCGTCGTCCCCTCCTTGTAGCCGTCGAGCTCGACCGCGGGCGGGTCCTCGGCGGCGATGCGCCGGTAGGCGGCGGCGTCGAAGCCCTCGATCTTCTTCGCCCAGCGTCTGGACGTCTGCTCGAGCGTGAAACCTTCGGGGATCGTCACCGTCGCGGTCTCCGCCTTCTCGCCCGCGAGCAGCGCCGCGATCAGGCTGTCGTAGGGCTCGTTGACGCGCAGGTCGTAGGTGCCCGGCTTGAGGTCGCCGCCGTGGCCGTCCTCGTCCGCCTTGCGCACGAACGTGAAGGCGTGGCGCACGACGCCCGCGTCCTCGAGGATGCGCCCGATCTCCGAGAGCGTGGCGCCCTCGGGGACGGTGACCGTGACCGGGCCGCCGACCTCGCCCCAGTCGAAGAGGTCGCGCACGTACCCCACGGCGAGGCCGGCGACGAGCACGACCACGAGCAACAGGGCGATCAAGGCCACGCGCACGGGCCAGCGCCGGCGGCCGCCGCCGCCGGGCCCGGACGGCATCGCGGGGCCGGGACCGACCCACGGCGGCTCCCCCGCGCCGCCGGTCCACGGGCCGGGACCGGGTGCCGACGGCGTCAGAGGGGGTCCCGCCGGCGTTCGCGGCGGCTCTGGTCGCGCCGGTGGCGGCGCCGCTG
>DATHSP010000040.1:0-9415 GCA_035464075.1 Thermoleophilia bacterium
TTCCTGCCGCTCGAGCTGCAGCCCGAGCCCCTGCGCCTCGCGGTCGGGGAGGAGACGCCGTTCGACCTGACCGTCGAGCGCCTCGTCGCGCTCGGCTACGGGCGCGTCGAGCAGGTCCGCGGCCGCGGCGAGTTCGCCGTCCGCGGCGGTCTCGTCGACGTCTACCCATCGATCGGCGAGCCTCTGCGCGTCGAGTTCTGGGGCGACGAGGTCGAGCGCCTGCGCACGTTCTCGGTGTACTCGCAGCGCACGGCGGCGGAGGCCGCCGAGGCGACCGTGTACGCGGCCTTCGAGGCCGACACCGCCGGCGACGACTTCCAGGGCGCGGTGCGGCAGGTCGAGGCGGCGTGGGAGGACGAGGGCCGCGACGAGACGCCCGACGACAGCGTCCGCCGCGCCGAGGTGCGCGCCCTCGCCGGCCTTGCCGGCCGCTTCACGACGCTGGCCGAGTGCGCCGCCGACGCCGGTGTGTCGCTCATCGTCCTGCGGCCCGACGAGACCTGGCGTGCGCTCGCCGACTTCGCCGCCGAGGTCGACCTCGTGTTCGGGTCGTCGACGCGCGACCGCGCCGCCGCGGGCGCCGGCGTCGGTGAAGGCGCGGTCGCGGCCGGGACGCCCGCCGCCGCGCCCGCCGCCGGTCCGTCACCCGTGACGGCGCGTGCCCGTGACCGCCTCTACGTGCCGCTCGCCGAGGCGCGCGCCCTGCTCGCTCGCGGCCCGCAGCTCGAGGTCGTGCGCCGCGAGCAGGCGCTCGAGCTCGCCGCCAGCCGGCCGCAGTTCGCCGCCCGCGACCTGGGCGGCGCCGAGCGCGACCTCGCCCGGCTGGTCAACGACGGCTACCGCGTCTACGTCGTGTTCCGTCACGACGGCGAGGCGCAGCGCGCCGCCTACCGGCTGCGGCACCTGACCGCCGAGGTGCTCGAGACGGGGGAGGCCGGGCGGGCGGAGCCGGCCGCGCCCGGCCTCTACTTCCTCGCCGCGCCGCTGCGCGAGGGCTTCGTCTCCGCGGAGTTGAAGCTCGCCGTGATCCCGGAGCGCTCGCTCCTCCGCGGACCCTCGCGCGAGCGCCGCTTCGTCGGCGGCACGCGCCTGGCCAGCTTCTTCGACGTGCGCCCCGGCGACTACGTGGTGCACGAGGACCACGGCATCGCCCGCTTCGCCGGCGTCGAGACGCGCACCGTGGCCGGTATCACCCGCGACTACCTCCTGCTGCAGTTCAAGGGCGACGACCGCGTCTTCGTCCCGCACGAGCAGATCGGCAAGGTCAGCCGCTACATCGGCGCCGGCGCCGGCGCCCCGCCGCTCAACAAGCTCGGCGGCACCGCCTGGCTGGCGGTCAAGACGCGCGCCCGCAAAGCGGTCGTCGAGATGGCCGGCGAGCTGCTCCAGCTCTACGCCTCGCGTCAGGCGGTGCCCGGCTTCGCCTACCCGGCCGACGGCGACCTCACGCGGCGCCTCGAGGAGTCGTTCCCCTTCGAGGAGACCGAGGACCAGGCCGAGGCCATCGACGAGGTCAAGAACGACATGGAGGCGCCGCACCCCATGGACCGCCTCGTCTGCGGCGACGTCGGCTACGGCAAGACCGAAGTCGCCCTGCGCGCCGCCTTCAAGGCGGCCGAGGGCGGCAAGCAGACACTGGTGCTCGTGCCGACCACCATCCTCGCGCAGCAGCACGCCGTGACCTTCGCCGAGCGCTACGAGGACCTGCCGGTCGAGATCGGCATGGTCTCGCGCTTCCGTACCAAGGCCGAGCAGCGCGACGTCCTCACGCGCTTCGAGAAGGGCGACGTCGACGTGCTCATCGGCACGCACCGGCTGCTCTCGACCGACGTGCGCCCCAGGGACCTGGGGCTCGTGGTCGTCGACGAGGAGCAGCGCTTCGGCGTGCGCCAGAAGGAGCTGCTGCGTCACCTCAAGCTGCAGACCGACGTGCTCAGCATGAGCGCCACACCGATCCCGCGCACGCTGCAGATGTCGCTCTCCGGGATCCGCGACATCTCCGTCATCGAGACGCCGCCGCGCGGCCGCCACGAGGTGCGCACCTACATCGGCGAGTACAGGGACGACCTCGTGCGCGCCGCGATCGAGAAGGAGCTCGCCCGCGGCGGCCAGGTCTTCTACCTGCACAACCGCGTCGAGACCATCGAGGAGGCGGCCGAGCACGTCCAGGAGCTGGCACCCAGGGCGCGTCTGCTCGTGGCCCACGGCCGGCTGCACGAGCGCGCCCTCGAGAAGGTCATGCTCGCCTTCCTCAGCGGCGAGGCCGACGTGCTGGTCACGACCTCGATCATCGAGAGCGGCATCGACATCCCCAGCGCCAACACCCTGATCGTCGAGCGCGCCGACATGCTCGGCCTGGCGCAGCTCTACCAGATCCGCGGGCGCATCGGGCGGAGCGACGCCTACGCCTACGCGTACCTGCTCTACCCGAGCGAGGAGCTGCTGACCACCGAGGCGGCGGCGCGCCTGACGACCCTGAGCGACCACACCGAGCTCGGCGCCGGCTTCCGCATCGCGATGGCCGACCTCGAGATCCGCGGCGCCGGCAACCTGCTCGGCGACGAGCAGTCGGGGCACGTCGCCGCGGTCGGTTTCGAGATGTACGCGCAGATGCTCGAGGAGGCGGTCGCCGAGCTGCGCGGCGAGCACGTCGCCGCGCTCGCCACGGTCCGCCTCGACGTGCCCGTCACGGCATACGTGCCGCCGGACTACATCGCCTACGAGGCGACCAAGGTCGACGCCCACCGGCGCATCGCCCGCGCGGCGACGCTGGGCGAGCTCGGCGACGTGCGCGCCGAGCTCGCCGACCGCTTCGGCGCGCCGCCCGGCCCGGTCGAGAACCTGCTCGCGCTGCAGGCCCTGCGGATCAAGGCCGGCGAGCTCGGCCTGCGCGCGGTGACGCTGCGCGGCGCGCGCCTCCAGCTCGACGGCCTCGAGCTCGACAGCGGCGACGCCGCGCGCCTGCGCGCGGCGCTGCCCCGCGCCGTGTACCTGGCCCAGCGCGCCGCCCTCACCGTGCACGGCGACGGCGCCGCGCCGGCCGAAGGCGAGCTTAACGAGCGTTCACAGGCCCTAATGTGGGTCGAGCAGATCCTCGATGCTATACTTGACGCTCGCGCGACCGCCGACCTGTCGTCTGACCCCGGGAGCCAGAACTCATGAGAAGACCCCTGTTCGCTGCGCTGCTGCTGGCGCTCGTCCTGCTGGTGCCGATGCTCGCCGCCTGTGACAAGGAGGTCCCCGCCGGGGCCATCGCCGCAGTCGGGGACGGCGTCGTCACCCAGGCGGAGTTCGACGAGATCATGGAGCAGGCCAAGGCCCAGTATTCGGCTCAGGAGGGCGCCCCGGCGTTCCCCGAGGAGGGCACAGCCGAGTACGACCAGCTCAAAGCCAGCATCGTCAAGTACCTGGTGCAGAACGCCATCGTCGAGCAGAACGCCGAAGAGCTCGGCGTCTCCGTGAGCGACGCCGACGTCGACCAACGCTTCACCGAGATCGTCGCCCAGGTCGGCAGCGAGAAGAAGCTCGACGAGCTGCTCGAGGAGCAGAACGTCACCCGCGAGCAGCTGCGCGAGCAGATCGCCGCCCAGATGCTCCTCGACGCCGTGCGCGAGAAGGTCTACGAGGACGTCGAGATCACCGACGCGCAGGCCAAGGAGTACTTCGACGACCCCGAGAACGCCGCCCAGTTCCAGCAGGGCGAGACGCGCGACATGCGCCACATCCTGACCGAGACCAAGGCCGAGGCCGAGAAGGCGCTCGCCGAGCTCGAGGCCGACCCCACGGCCGACAAGCTGTGGAAGCAGGTGGCCAGCGAGTACTCGACCGACCCCGGCACCAAGGACGCCGGCGGCGCGCTCGGCGCCTGGCCCGAGGGGCGCATGGTGCCCGAGTTCGACGAGGCCGCCTTCGCTCTCGAGGTCGACGAGTTGTCGGCGCCGGTCAAGAGCCCGTTCGGCTGGCACGTCATCCAGGTCACCGCCGTGACCCCGGAGCAGAACCAGACCTTCGAGGAGGCCAAGGAGCTCATCAAGCAGACGCTGCTCTACCAGAAGCAGGCGACGGCCTGGGACGAGTGGCTGAAGACGGCGACCGAAGGGGCCGAGATCGTCTATGCGCCGGGCTTCGACCCCCTCGAGCTGACGGCGGCGCCGAGCCCCGCCCCCGAGGAGCCGGCGGCGACGGGCTCGCCCGCGACCGAAGAGTAAGGACGGCTGGCCCCTCGCCGGGCGCGGCCTGGCACCTGCCGTGGGCCTGACGCTCGTGTACATCGGCGCCGCCGCCGGCGCCGTGCCCGCGGCCTCGCTGCGGGCCCTCGTCGGCGGCGGCGCCGTCTTCGTCCCGGCCGGCCTCGACGACGAGCTCAGAGTCGCGATCGGCGAGGCCGCCGACCCCGGGGAGGGCCGTCTGCTCGAGATCGACGCGGCGGACCCTGCGGCCATCGACGAGATCATGGCCGCCGCGACCGCCGGGCCCGTCTCCCTGGCGCTCGCCGGGCCGCAGGCGCCGCGGCTCGCCCGCGCCCTGCGGGCGAGCGCCGCCGCGGCTTCGCCGGCCCTCGAGATCGCTACCGTCCCCGCCGTCCCCGCCTTCGACGACCTGCTCCTGGGCCAGGAGCTTGTCTCGCTGAAACGCATCGTCGACGTGCTGCGCGTCGAGTGCCCTTGGGACCGCGAGCAGAAGGCGGGCGACATCGTCTCGTACACGCTCGAAGAGACCTACGAGCTCGTCGACGCCGTCGCCCGCGACGACCTCGCCGACGTGCACGGCGAGCTCGGCGACCTGCTCCTGCAGGTCGTGATCCTCGCCATGATGCAGGCCGAGCGCGAGGCCGGCGACCTGGGCAGCATCACCCACGACATCGTCGCCAAACTGATCCGCCGCCACCCGCACATCTTCGCCGACGCCCGGGCCGACACGGCCGCCGAGGTCAAGGGCCGCTGGGAGCAGATCAAGCGCGAGCAGGAGGGTCGCGAGGGCGTCTTCCACGACGTGCCCGCCGCCTTGCCCGCTCTCCTCCGTGCGCAGAAGCTCCAGCAGCGCGCGGCCGCCGTCGGCTTCGACTGGCCGTCGGCGGCGGCCGCCTTCCCCAAGATCGCCGAGGAGCACGAGGAGCTCGCGGAGCTCTTCGCCGAGGCGGCCGGCGCGGGCGGCACGACGGCCGCCTCGTCCGACATCGTGGCCACCGCGGAAACTGCCGTCGACCCCGGCACTCCCGACCCGAGTCGCCGCGACCCCCGGGTGCGTCACGAGGTCGGCGACCTGCTCTTCGCCGTCGTCAACGTGGCCCGCCTCCTGCACGTCGACCCCGAACTGGCGCTGCGCGAGGCGGCCGACCGCTTCGAGCGCCGGGTCACAGCGGCGGCGGCCATCGCCGCCGCCGAGGGTGTCGAATGGACTGGGGTAGGATTGCCCGAACAAGAGGCCTACTACCAGCGCGCCAAGGCGCTCGAGGCCGGCGGCGAGACCGCCGGCTGACGCGCCCGGCGCCCTCTGACCGGGAGGCACCATGAGCGTCATCGTCGACGTCAGCGCCAGGCAGATCCTCGACTCCCGCGGCAATCCCACGCTCGAGGTCGAGGTCGAGCTCGAATCGGGCGCCGTCGGGCGGGCCGCCGTGCCCTCCGGCGCCTCCACCGGCGAGCACGAGGCCGTGGAGCTGCGCGACGAGGGGGGCGAGTACCTCGGCAAGGGCGTGCGCACCGCGGTCGAGAACGTGAACACGACGATCGCCGAAGAGGTCGTGGGCTTCGACGCGACCGACCAGCGGGTGCTCGACCGCCTGCTCATCGAGCTCGACGGCACGCCCAACAAGGCGCGTCTCGGCGCCAACGCGATGCTCGGCACCTCGCTCGCCGTCGCCTACGCCGCCGCCGCGGCCGTCGGGTTGCCCCTCTACCAGTACATCGGGGGCTGCAACGCCTACACGCTGCCGGTCCCGATGATGAACATCATGAACGGCGGCCAGCACGCCGACAACAACGTCGACCTGCAGGAGTTCATGGTCATGCCGGTCGGCGCCGCCAGCTTCGACGAGGCGCTGCGCATCGGGGCCGAGGTCTACCACGGCCTGAAGAGCGTCCTGAAGAGCCGCGGCCTCGCCACGGCGGTCGGCGACGAGGGCGGCTTCGCCCCAGACCTCGGCAGCAACGAGGAGGCCGTCCAGGTCATCATGGAGGCGATCGACGCGGCCGGCTACGAGCCGGGCGACGACGTCGTCATCGCGCTCGACCCGGCTGCCTCGAGCTTCTACGAAGACGGGGCCTACAACCTCGCCGGCGAGGGCCGTAGCCTGACGTCCGCGGAGATGGTCGACTACTACGCGGCGCTCGTCGACAAGTACCCGATCATCAGCATCGAGGACGGCCTCGCCGAGGACGACTGGGCCGGCTTCAAGCTCATGCGTGAGAAGCTCGGCGACCGCCTGCAGATCGTCGGCGACGACCTCTTCGTCACCAACACCGAGCGCATCGCCCGCGGCATCCGCGAGGGCGCGGCCAACAGCGTCCTCATCAAGCTCAACCAGATCGGCACGCTCTCGGAGACCCTGGACGCGATCGAGATGACCAAGCGCGCGGGCTGGACCGCCGTCGTCTCGCACCGCTCGGGCGAGACCGAGGACACGACGATCGCCGACGTCGCCGTGGCGACCAACGCCGGGCAGATCAAGACCGGCGCCCCGGCGCGCACCGACCGCGTGGCCAAGTACAACCAGCTCCTGCGCATCGAGGACATGCTCGGCGCGGTGGCGTGGTTCCCGGGGATGCAGGCGTTCTACAACCTGGGGCGCTGAGCGGGACCGGGGAGCGGGAGGTCTGCCCGGGCGCCCGTGCGGGTCCGTCGTGGGGGGCGCCGGGTCCGCCCGGTGTCGGCCGTGAGTCGAGCCCGGTCTGACGCTCCCCGGGTGGACAACTTCGCGCGGCCGACCCACACTGTGACGACGAGGCGCGGCGCGGCCGGGTGAGGCGGCGCCGCGCCGGACCGACAGACGAAAGGAACGGGGTGCATGTACTGTCCTGAGTGCGGCAACGAGGCGGGCGAGGCGAAGTTCTGCCCCGAGTGCGGCGCCGACCTCGCGGCGGTGCGGGGCGCCCTCAAGGGTAAGGCGGCCGCCAAGGGGCCGGGAGGCAAGGGCGGCGGCGGGCGCCAGGGCGGCTCCGCCCCCGGCGGCACGGGCCGTGCGGGCTCCGGCCGGTCGGCGGGTCAGGGCGCCGCTCCGGCTCCGTCCGGCGGCCTCTCCCCCCGCCTCCTCTGGGTGATCGTCGCCGTCGTCGCGGTCGCGGTCGTCGTCGCGGTCGCGCTGCTCTCGGGCGGCAGCGACCAGCCGGCGGCCGACGCCGGCTCCGGGGACACGACGTCCGGGGGCGTCACGCCGGTCGCCGTCGACCTCTCCGGCAGCTACCGCGAGCTCGTGCAGCGGGCCCACGACCTCTACGACGAGGGCGACGCGCTCATCCAGGCCGGGGATTTCGAGCAGGGCGTCGAGTACTTCGCCGCCGCCGCCCAGGTGTACGAGGCGGCGTGGGCCAAGGAGCCCGGCGACCCGAGCGTAGGCACCGACTGGGCGACCTCGCTCTTCTACAGCGGCGACTTCGACGGGGCGGTCGCCCAGGTCGAGGTCGTCCTCGAGGAGAGCCCCGACTTCCAGCCCGCCTGGTTCAACCTCGGCAACTACCTGCAGCACCAGGCGCGCATGGCCGAGAGCTCGGGCGACGCGGCCGAGGCGGAGCGCCTCAACGAGGCGACGCGACAAGCGTACGAGAAGGCGGCCGCGATCGACCCCGCCTCGGACACCGGCGTCGAGGCGGCGGCGCGCGCCGCCGAGCTCGCCCAGTAGTCCGCGCCGGGCACGCCGTGACCGAGCCCACCGACCCGCTCGCGCAGTGACCGAGCCCACCGACCCGCTCGCGCAGTGGCGACGGACGAAGATCGTCGCCACGCTCGGCCCCGCCACGGCCGACGACGCCACGGTGGAGGCGCTCGTGCGCGCCGGCATGAACGTCGCCCGCATCAACCTGTCCCACGGCACCCCTGAGGAGCACGCCGCGCTGCTCACCACGGTGCGCCGCGTCGCCGCGCGGCTGGACGCCGCGGTCGGCGTCATGGCCGACCTGCCGGGGCCCAAGCTGAGGGTCGGCGACCTCGCCGAGCCCGTCGCGGTCGCCGCCGGGGACCGCGTGACGCTCGGCGCCGGCGCCGACCTCCCGGCCAACTTCCCCGAACTGCTGCAGCACTTCGCGGCCGGGCAGCGGGTGCTCGTCGACGACGGCGCCGTCGCCCTGCGCGTGGCCGCCGTGGAGTCCGCCGGCGGCGCCGACGCCAAGGTCGTCCTCGAGGCCCAGAACGCCGGCCTGATCGAGGCGCGCAAGGGCGTGAACCTCCCCGACACACCGCTGCCGATCCCGGCCTTCACGGCGGAGGACGAGGTGCATCTGCGGCACGTCCTCGAGCTCGGCGTCGACCTCGTCGCCGAATCCTTCGTGCGCTCCGCCGCCGACATCGAGCTGCTGAAGCGACGGATCGCCGAGCTCGGCGGCGACCAGCTCGTCGTCGCCAAGATCGAGAAGCGCGAGGCGCTGCGGGCTCTCGACGACATCGCCGCCGCCGCCGACGCGCTGATGATCGCCCGCGGCGACCTCGGGGTGGAGATCCCGCCCGCCGAGGTCCCCGTCTGGCAGAAGCGCATCATCCACGCCGCGCGCGTCGCCGCGCGCCCGGTGATCACGGCCACGCAGATGCTGCAGTCGATGGTCTCGAACCCGCGCCCGACGCGGGCCGAGGCGAGCGACGTCGCCAACGCGATCTACGACTCGACCTGCGCGGTGATGCTCTCGGGCGAGACCGCGATCGGCGACTACCCGGTCGAAGCCGTCGGCACGATGGCCGAGATCGCGCACGTCGTCGAGGCCGACATCGCCCGCGACGGCTGGCCGCTGCAGGAGTGGGCCCAGCGCCGGGCGCGGACCTCCGACGCGATCAGCTACGCCGCCTGCGACCTGGCCCGTAAGATCGGCGCGGTCGCCATCGTGACGCCGACGGCGACCGGGGCGACCGCTCGCGCCGTCGCCCGCTACCGGCCCTCGCCACGCATCGTCGCCGTGAGCCCGCGGCCGCGGACGGTCGCACAGCTCACCCTCGCCTGGGGGGTCACCCCGCTGCTGCGGGACGAGGTCGCCGACGCCGACGCCGTGATCCCGCGCAGCAACGACGCCGTCCTCGCGGCCGGTCTCGCCGGCGTCGGCGACCTGGTGGTCATGACCGCCGGCGTGCACGCGACCGCCGGCTCCACCAACCTCATCAAGGCGCACGTGCTCCAGTAGCCGGTCCCGCGTGGCGCGCAGGCAGGGAGGCGCGCGGGTGAGTGGCGCGCGGGCAGCGACGCCCGCTGCGCGCCGGCAGGGAATCCCTTGGCTCG
>DATHSP010000041.1:0-10196 GCA_035464075.1 Thermoleophilia bacterium
CGTGTCGCGCGTCGCGTGCAGCCTCGCGCGCGACCGCCGACTCAGGCGCCGGCCAGCGGCGGGTAGCGCTCCTTCAACTCTGACTCCGGCACCGGGACCCAGAGCAGCCCCTCGCGCGCGTCGCCGACGCCGTGAGCGAGCCCCTGCCGGGAGCGGCGCCCGGTCAGGGCCGCGGCGAGCGCGTCGAGCGAGTCGTGGTCGAAGTAGTTGTCCCAGCGCAGGCCGTGCTCGCGCAGCACCGCGATACGGTCGCGCAGGCCGCGGCGCGTCGACTTGGGCTGCGGCACGCCGCCCAGCAGGGTGACGAAGGCGGCGTGCGGATACACCTCCATGACCGCGGGTGGCTGACCGAAGGCGCCGGGGAGCGAGTCGGGCCGCGCGAGCTCGAAGCCGCGGGTCGGCCGGCGAAGGGTGCGGAAGAGGTCGAAGCCGACCTTGATCCACGGCGGCAGCGCGGCGTCGCCGCTCCCCACCTCGGCCTTGGCCGGCACCTGGTACACGCCGATGCCCCGCCGCAGGAGCGCGTGATCGCACACCCGTGAGCGGCTCTCGGGGAGCAGGAGGCGACGGTTCCAGCCCTGGGGGGCGTCGATCGCCACGACGAGCGGCCGACGATCGGCGATCCAGGCGACCAGGTCGGGGAGCGAGGAGGTGTCCATCCAGTCGGACTCGGCGACTGCCCGATTCGCCTGCACGGCGACGGCCGTACACGGCCGGCGGGCGGCGACGTCGACCCCCACGATGGTGGCGCCGTCGATCATGGCCGCATGCTACCAGAGCGTCCGAGCGTTGCGGAGGGCGGCGCCCCGCGCGGCGCCGCACGGGGCCTCGCGACGTGCCGCCCGGGGCCTCGCCGCACGCCGCCCGGGGCCTCGACGCGCGCCGCCCGCACGTTCAGTCGGGCAGCGGACGCGAGAGCGTCACCTTGAAGTCGGGGGGCTGATGCAGGTGACGCTTCACCGAGCACTGCTCGACGGCGCGCACGATGGCCGCCTCGTACTTGTCCGGGAAGTCGGCAGGCAGGTGCAACTCGAAGCCCACGAGGCTCACCATGCCTCGCGCGGGGTCCCTCTCGATCGTCGTCGTGATGCCGGTACCCTCGGTCGTCAGTCCGCGCTGCTTGAGGAACGCGAGCATGAAGATGCCGGCGCACGTCGCCAGCGAGGCGAGGAACAGATCGAACGGAGCCGGCGCGCTGCCGTCGCCCCCGGCCAGCACCGGCTGGTCGGTCTCGACGGTGAACCCGGCGAACTCGGCGTTCACCTTCAGATTGCCGGGGAAGGAGACCTTCATCTCCATGGCGTGCCCTCCTCACGTCGTGGCATACGAGAGATGACGCCCACGATGGCCGCCAGACGCCGCGAGGTAAATACCCCAGAGGGGTATATACGACACACGCGGCCGCCACGCTAACGGTCCGCTCACAGAGCGCGGGTACGATGCCCGGAGTCGCGGCCGCCCGGCCGCCGCGCCTCGCCCCGACGACGACTGGACGGAGACCATGGAGAAGGCGAACGTGCTCTTCCTCTGCACCGGCAACTCGGCACGCAGCCAGATGGCCGAGGCCCTGTTGCGCGCACAGGCGGGTGACCGCTTCGAGACCTTCAGCGCGGGGCTGGAGCCCACGGAAGTGAACCCCCTGGCCATCGCGGCCATGTCGGAGATCAGCATCGACATCAGCGGCCAGCGCGCCAAGGGCATCGAGGAGTACCTCGGCCGGCGGCACTTCGGCTACCTCATCACGGTGTGCGACCACGCCGCCGCCAACTGCCCCATGTTCCCCGGCGTCGCCACGCGCCTGCACTGGTCGCTCGTCGACCCGGCGGCGGCCGAGGGCTCGGAGGAGGAGCGTCTCGAGGTCTTCCGCCGCGTGCGCGACGAGCTCAAGCGGCTGATCGAGGAGTTCGCCGCCACCCACTGACGTCATGCGGCCGCCCGTTCAGGACGGCGTCACGCGCAGCGGATCACCCCTCGCGCCCAGAGGCAGTCCCCGCACACCGGATGCGGGTTCCCGTAGCAGTCCTCGAGGTTGCCTTCGGCGAGCTCGCACTCGCAGTCGGTGCAGGGCGGGAAGTCGAAGCGCCGCACCCGGTCTCTGAAAGCCGCGTAGTCGGGGTGCGCCCAGACTTCGCCGAGGCTCTCGTCGGGCAGCCTCCCCACCTCCCACCGCGTCATCAGCTTGTGGCGCCCGCGCACGTAGCAGGGGAAGGTGTGCAGCAGTGGGGGGCACGGGCTGACGCCGCCGTGCCAGGCGACGGCACAGCTGTCCGCGTGGACGAACGGGCAGCGCGCGTTGGCAGAGTCGAGGTCGACGTCGACC
The DNA here is from genome assembly GCA_035464075.1 of Thermoleophilia bacterium. GTDB lineage: Bacteria > Actinomycetota > Thermoleophilia > UBA2241 > UBA2241 > UBA2241. The sequence goes on from DATHSP010000041.1 coordinate 2,321, forward strand.
ATGGTGACGTGCGCGGCGCGGTGCAGCGCCGCGCCGATCGCCGCGCCGGTCTCGGCGTCGAAGTCGAGGCGCGGCAGGTGCCAGCGCGGCGTGTGCGAAGCGGCCGGCGCCGCGCCGGCGGTGACGCCGCGGTCGTAGAGCGTCTCGCCGGCGAGTTCCTCGGTGTACGGCAGGACGTTGCTCACGATGACGAACGAGGCGCCCAGCTGGGCGGCGACCCGGCCGAGGTGGGGCAGCTCGCCGAGCGTCGAGCGCAGGGCGACGAACTCGACGCCGATGCTCACCGGCGAAGCCTGGTTCGGGCGCTCCCAGTCGTGCAGGCGCTGGACGTTCTCGACGACGCGTGCGAGCGAGGCGCCGGAGCGCACGCGTCCGAAGGACTCCGCGGAGGCGCCGTCGATCGAGACCACGAGCTGGTCGAGGCCGGCGGCCGCAAGATCGCCGGCCATCTCGTCGTCGAGGAGCAGGGCGTTCGTCGTCACCTCGGTGCGCAGGCCGCGCGCCTTGGCGAGCCGCACCATGTCGACGAAACGCTCGTGCAGGAGCGGCTCGCCGAGCCCCATGAAGGCGACTGTCGGCGCCGCCTCGGGGTGCAGCCGCGGCCGGCTGGGACCGAGGCTCGCGCCGGCCCCGGTGCCGGCACCGCTACCCGGCCCGTCCTCCCGCGAAGTGCCTCCGGCCAGTTCGACGAGGCTCTCGACGACCGCCTCGTACGTCGGCCAGGCCATGAAGCCTTCGGGCTCGTCCCAGGCGTGGCGCACGCAGGTGCGGCAGGCCAGGTTGCAGGCCGTCGTCGGCTCGACGTAGACCTTGCGCACCTGGTCCGTCACCGTGGCGCCTCCGCTCACTTCACCGTTCACCGTCGGCCTCCACCCCTCTCGCCCGGCCTCGACGACGGTCGCCGTTCACCGTCGCGGTCCCGCCAGTCGGCATCGACGCCATCACGCGAAGATCGCGTAGACCCCGGCCAGGGCGACGGCGGCGCCGGCCCCGCGCCGCACCCACGGCCTCACGCGGCTGCGCAGACCCCACTCGAGCAGGCCCTGCACGCGCTCACCGGCGGTGCCGGCGGCGACGAGCACGGCGGCGTGGCCCACGGCGAACGCCGCCAGCAGCGCCGCCGCACCGAGGGGGTCCTCCCCGCTGCGCGCCAGGACGACCCCGATCACCGGGGCGAGGAAGGCGAACGTGCACGGCCCGAGCCCCAGACCGAAGAGCGCCCCGGCGGAGAAGGCGGCCGCGAGACCGCGCCGGCCCTCGGGCACGATCGCCGGCTCGGGCACGAACCAGAACACGCCGGCGAGGTACAGCCCTCCGAGGACGAGCACGACACCGGCGAGCACGTTGCCGGTACCTCCCAGGTCGCCGATCAGGCGCCCGAGCCAGAAGGTCACGAGGCCGATCACGGCCACCGCCACAAGCACACCCAAGGCGACGATGAGCGACACGCCGAAGGCCTGGCGTGTGCTGCGCTGCGGGCCGCCGGCGGCGAAGGCCACGACCAGCGGGATGGCCGCCAGATGACAGGGGCTCAGAAGCACGCTGGCCACACCCCACGCGGCGGCGGCCGCGAGACCCACCGGCAGCGAACCGCCGAGGCCCTCGGAGAGCAGCGTGAGGAGACGCTCGATCACACCTTCACCCGCCGCGCTCGGCCGTGCCGTCCACCCGCCTCAGCATCAGCCGCCGATCAGCTTCTTGATCTCGGCGACGTCGGGGACCTTGCCCATGATCTTGACGTCGCCGTCGATCGCCAGCGCCGGCGTCATCATGACGCCGTACGAGAGGATGGCCGGCAGGTCCTCGACCTTCTCGACCTGGGCATCGGAGCCCAGCTGCTCCACGGCCTCCCTCACTCTGGCCTCGAGCGTGCGGCACTTCGCACACCCGGTGCCGAGGATCTCTATCTTCACGTGCGCCTCCCGTCGTTTCATCGCCGGTCTGATCACCGCCGCACGAGCTGCCACCCGACGGCTGCCATCCACGGCCTGCCGGCCGCCACGCGCCCTCCGCCCGACGTCCGGTCGCTTGTCGCGCCGGCGCCCGTCGCGCCGCCGGGCTCACCCGAAGAACGCTCCGAACACCACGCCGCTGATCGTCGCCATCACCACCACGAGACACACGAAGACGACGGTCTTCGTCGTACCCATCACCGAGCGGATCACCAGCATGTTCGGCAGGCTGAGCGCGGGGCCGGCGAGGAGCAGCGCCAGCGCCGGCCCCTTGCCCATACCCGCGCCCAGCAGGCCCTGCACGATCGGCACCTCGGTGAGCGTGGCGAAGTACATGAACGCCCCGGCGACCGAGGCGAAGAGGTTCGCCTGCAGCGAGTTGCCGCCGACCGCCGCGCTCACCCACTCCGACGGTATCAGGCCTTCCTCGCCCGGACGCCCGAGGAGCAACCCGGCGATGAGCACGCCGAGCAGCAACAGCGGCAGGATCTGCTTGGCGAAGCCCCACGACGAGTCGAACCACTCGCCGCCCTCGCCCTTGTCGGTGCTGGTCAGGACCACCAGTCCGATGAGGCCGGCGGCGAACGCGGCCTGGGGGTAGTCCGGCAGGGCCAGCGCGAGCACGACGACCGGCGCGGCGATCGCGGCCACGCGCCACCAGGCGAAGCGCAGGATGAAGACGAGGATGAGCCCGAGACCCACGCCGGCCACGGCGGTCAGCGCCCACTTCGCCGAGTAGACCTCGTACCAGAACCCCTCGTCGCCGCCGGGGCTTCCCCAGTTCGCGAAGACGAGGATGCCGACGAGCGAGGCGAAGAAGAGTGCGGTCTGCCACAGCGGTCGCGACTCCTCGGGGGTGATCGCCACCGGCGCCGCCGCCGCGCGCTCGCGCTCCTCCCGGCGGAAGATCAGGTGCATGAGCAGGCCGATGACGATGCTGAAGACGATGGCGCCGACCGCGCGGGCGACCCCCAGGTCGAGGCCGAGGATCCGCGCCGTGAGGATGATGGCGAGCACGTTGATGGCGGGCCCCGAGTAGAGGAAGGCGGTCGCCGGCCCGAGGCCGGCGCCCATGCGCTTGATGCCGGCGAAGAGGGGCAGCACGGTGCAGGAGCAGACCGCGAGGATCGTGCCGGAGACCGAGGCGACGCCGTATGCGAGGAACTTGTTGGCCGCGGGCCCGAGGTACTTCATCACCGCCGTCTGGCTGACGAACACGGCGATCGCCCCGGCGATGAAGAACGCCGGCACCAGGCAGAGAAGCACGTGCTCCCGCGCGTACCACTTGGTGAGCTCGAGCGCCTCCATGACCGCGTTGTCGAAGCGCGCGCTGCCCAGCGGCAGCCAGTAGATGGCGAGGAAGCCGGCGACGATCCACAGGAGCGGCCTCCACTCCCTGCGCCAGTCGGTCACGTGCCGGCCTTGGCGATGCCACGCTCGGCGAGGAGCTCCTCGATGGCCTCGCGCGGGAGGAAACCCTCGTGGCGGTAGAACTCCTTGCCGCTCTCGTCGAGGAAGACCTGGGTCGGGATCACCCGCACCCCGTACCTCTCCGCCATGTCGCCCCGCTCGTACACGTCGTAGAAGACCACGACGACGTCGGGGGCGTAGTCGCGCGTGATGGCGTCCATGACCGGGCGCATCTCGCGACAGGGGATGCAGTTGTCGGAGCCGAGCTCGACGAAGGTGACGAGCGGCGCGCCGGCCGGCGGCGTGCCCGCGCCCGACGCGCTCGGGGTCGGGCCGGCGGCCTGCTCGCCGCCGCAGGCGGCGAGCGCCAGCGCCAGCCCCACCAGCGCGATCGCCACGACGACGGTTCTGGCTGGAGTGCTCACGCCAGAGCCGTGGTGATGAGCGAGACGAGCTCGGCCTTCTCCGGGATGCGACCGGCCACGACGATCGTGCCGTCGATGGCCAAAGCCGGCGTCGCGGTCAGGCCGTACTTCGCGATCTCCTTGAGGTCGTGCACCTCGGCGACCTCGATGTCGTCGATCGCCAGGTCGCGCACGGCCTCGCGCGCGTTCGCGGCGAGACGCTCACAGCGCGCGCACCCCGCGCCCAGGACCTCGATCTTCATATCGCCCCCTCTAGTCGCAGCAACGTGACCGGCGCAGCTCCTCGATCGTGGGGAACGAGATCGCCTCTGCCTCGCAGAGCGTCGCGCAGTGCGAGCAGCCGACGACGCAGTCGCTCTTCACGACCACGACCGCCGTGTCGTCGACGAGCGCCCAGACGCCCTGGTGGCAGAAGTCGACACAGACGCCGCACCCCGTGCAGAGCTCGGGGTCGACGGTCGGGCCCCAGTCCACCTTCGTGCGCAGCTCGTCACCCGGCAGCGCCATCGCGTCCTCCCTTCAGCAGTCGCTCGCCAGACCCGGGCGCGCCTCGTCGTCGCCGGGTCCGGGTATCTCGGCGCAGCATCCCACCTCGGCCGCCCCCGCGGCCACCGCCGCCGGCAGCGGCTCGTCGCTCAGGCCCCAGTACCGGCGGCCGAGCCACAGCGCGACCCCGACCAGGCTGATCAGCACCGGCACCTCGACGAGCGGCCCGATCACCGCCGCGAACGCCTGCCCGGAGCCGATGCCGAAGACGGCGACGGCGACGGCGATCGCGAGCTCGAAGTTGTTGCTCGCCGCGGTGAACGACAGCGTCGCCGTCTTCGAGTAGTCGGCGCCGATCTTGCGCCCGATGAAGAAGCTCACGAAGAACATGATGACGAAGTAGAGCAGCAGCGGGATCGCGATGCGCACGACGTCGAAGGGGATCTCGACGATGAGGTCGCCCTTGAGGCTGAACATCACGAGGATCGTGAACAGCAGCGCGATGAGCGTGAGCGGGCTGATACGTGGGATGAACTTGTGCTCATACCACTCCCGGCCCTTGGTCCTGAGCCCCACGTAGCGCGTGATCATGCCGGCGATGAACGGGATGCCGAGGTAGATGAAGACGCTCTCGGCGATCTCCCCGATGCCGATGTCGACGAGGCTGCCCTCGAGCCCGAAGAGCGGCGGCAGGACGGTGATGAAGAACCAGGCGTAGACGCTGAAGAAGAGCACCTGGAAGACGCTGTTGAAGGCGACGAGACCGGCGGCGTACTCGGTGTCGCCGCGCGCCAGCTGGTTCCAGACGATGACCATGGCGATGCAGCGCGCGAGGCCGATAAGGATGAGCCCGACCATGTACTCCGGGTAGTCCTGCAGGAAGATGATGGCGAGGAAGAACATGAGGAACGGCCCGATCACCCAGTTCTGCACGAGCGAGACGCCGAGGATGCGGTAGTCGTGGAAGACGTCGCCGAGCTCCTCGTAGCGCACCTTGGCGAGCGGCGGGTACATCATGAGGATGAGGCCGACGGCGATGAGGATGTTCGTCGTCCCGACCTGGAAGCGGTCGATGAAGTCCTGCGCGCCCTCGAAGGCCCAGCCGATGCCGACCCCGACGAACATGGCGAGGAAGATCCACAGGGTGAGGTAGCGGTCGAGGAAGGAGAGGCGGCGCACGGTGCTCTCGGTCATGGGTCACTCCGTCACAGGACGAGGGGCCGGCAGAGGTTCATAGGTTCTTGTTTATATAAGCACACTTTGACCATCAAGGAAAGTGGATGTAGACTGCTGACGTCAAGGTGTGATCCGGGAGATGACGGCGCCCAGGAGGAGGCCCATGAGCGACGATAAGGCTGACGCTGCCCGCGCCGACGTCGATCTCGCCGTGGGCGCTACGGTCGCCGGCGACCGCGCCAATCGCGGCGGCGAGCGCGACGGCCCCGGCATCGAGGCCTTCGTCCCCTTCTTCAAGGCGTTCTGCAACAGCACGCGGGCGGGCATCGTCGAGCAGTTGCTCGGCGGCGAGCGCTGCGTCTGCGAGCTGACCGCCGACGTCGAGGCCAGCCAGCCGCTCGTCTCCCACCACCTCGCCGTGCTGCGCGGCACCGGCTTCGTGCGCATGCGCGAGGAGGGCACGCGCACGTACTACTCGATCGACTGGGAGCGCTTCGACGGCGCCCTCGACGAGTTCCGCCGCTTCGTCACCCGCGAGCGCAGCACGGCCGACGCGAGCTGCGTCTGCCGCTGAGACGGGCGCGCCCGCTCTCGCTCTTCCGGTCTCGCTGGCCCGTCGGCCGGGCGACGGTGCCGGCGGCGCGTCTCAGCTCAACGGGCCGTAGTCCTTGCCCACGCTCCAGCACTTGGCCAGCGGATCGCCGAGGGCCCAGTACCGGCGGCTCGCCATATCGAAGAGCAGCGGCTTGAGCTTGGCGAGGTCGACGGCGCCGTTGGTGAGGACCCCGTGGTCGGCGTACGTGGCGACGACCTCGCCCACGAAAAGGTCGTGCGTCGGCAGCTCGACGTGCTCGATGACGCGCAGCTCCATGGAGACGGGGCAGTCGTCGATGAGCGGCGCCGTCTCGAGCTGGCCGTAGCTCACCGTGAAGATCCTCGTCTTGTCGACCTTGGCGCCGCTCGCCATGCCCAGGTAGTCGGTGACCTCGACCTGGGCTTCGCTCGGCAGGTTCACGCTGAACGTACCGTGCTCCCGGATGCCGCGGTTCGTGTAGTGGTCCTTGCCCATGCCGACGGTGATCGACTTGAGCGAGGCGATGCCCACGTGGGCGATGGTGGCGAAGTTGGGCTTGCCCTCGACGGTGCTGCCGACGATGGCGGTGACGAGCGGGTAGAGGGCGTTGGTGGCGCCGAGCTTCTCCTTCACGGCAGCTCTCCTCACGGGATCGGTTGGCCGGCGGCCCCTGCGGCCGCACACGGTCCTGTGGATACCCCGGCCGGCACGGAGCCTAATCGGCACTGGGGCGGAGAGACGGGGCGCTCAGCCGACGAGCGGCGGGCGCGCCGGGAGCGTTCGGCCGCTCGACGCACGCACGGCAGCGACCTCACCCGCCCTCGGCGGAGACGTCGCTCAGCGGCCGAGCGCCCCGGGGTACTGGCGAGCGAGGTCGACGTAGCGCTGCTTGAAGGCGCGCCAGGCCGCCCGGTGCTCTTCGTCGATCGGGCGCTCCAGCAGGCGCGCCGGCACACCGACGGCGATGCGCCCCGCGGGCACGACGGCGCGCTGCGGCACCACGGCGCCCTCGCCGACCACGGCCCACTCCCCCACCTCGGCCCAGTCGCTGACGACGGCGCCCATGCCGACCACGGCGTAGTCGTCGATCAGCGTCACGTTGTGCACGACCGCGCCGTGGCCGACCGTCACCCAGTCGCCGAGCCGGCAGGTCTCGCCGGGGCGCGCGTGAAGGACGCAGTTGTCCTCGAGCGCGCCGAAGTCACCGACGACGATCGTGCCGTAGTCGCCGCGCACGCGCGCCCCCGGACCGACCCAGCAGCCGCGGCCGAGGGAGACGTCGCCGAACACGTCGGCCGACGGGTGCACGTAGGCGCCCTCGCCGACGACGGGGGTCCTGCCCGCGTAGCTCGTCACTGCCATCACCGGCGCCTCCATCGCTGTCTCCCTTCTGACGACCGCCGGCAGGCTCGCACGTCCGCAGGCGGAAGGCCGGGGCGGCGCGACGTCGCGCCGCCCCGGCCGCCCGTCGCCCGCGCCGTTGGTCAGGCGGAGGGCGCCTCGTCGTCGGCCGGCGGCGCCTGCGACGCAGAGCCCTGCTGCGGAGCCTCGCCGCCGCTCACCTCATGCGCGCAGACCTGGCAGAATTCGGCGGAACCTTCGATGAGGGTGCCACACTGCGCGCAGCGGTGGGCAAGCTGACCCGACCCGGCGTCGACCCCGGGCTGCGTCGACGCGGTGTGCTCGTGCGATTCGCCAACGCCTGCCGGGGTGCCCTCGCCGGTCGCCACGGGCGCCGGCGGTGCCGGCGGAGCGGGCGGCGCCGGAGGCGTGCTTGCGGCCGGAGCCAGCGGCGGCGCTACGGGCGGCTGCCCCGCGAGCGGGTCGGCCGCGGCCGCCCAGTCCTGCTGACC
>DATHSP010000042.1:0-12438 GCA_035464075.1 Thermoleophilia bacterium
CCTCAGCCGGCAGCGACCTCTTCGGGCAGCCCGAACGCCTCCGGCGTGCTCTCGCACGCGGGGCCGGTCGCCGCCCACATGCACCCCGCCGCGGGCTCGTACACGATGGAGGCGACGGTCGCGTCCTGCAGCGCGGGCGCGACGGTCGCGTCCGCGTGTACACAGAGCGCGCTTCCGCCGTCGCTCCCGTGATCGGTGAGCACCGCACGGGCGAGGTCGAAGAGGTCGTCACCGCGCCTCCAGCCGGTGGCGATGAGCTCTTCCGCCCGCGTCAGCCGGCCGAGGGAGTCCTCGGAGACCGGCTGCGTGCCGAGCTCCTGCAGACTCTCCTCCGTGAAGTGGTTGGTCTCGGCGGTCCACGTGTGGATCTCGCGGCGGTACGCCTGGCCGGCGGACGTCTCCATGGCCCACACCCTGCCACGGGCATCGCCCGCCAGCACGTAGCCGCCCAGGGCTCGCCCTGCAAGACGAACGTGCTCCCAGACCTCCTCGAGGCTGCGACACTCGACCAGGCGACGCAGGACGAAGGCGTTGGGCACTCCGGCACGGGCGTCCGTGGTGGGGAGGGTGTTGGCCGTGATCGTCAGGCCGTGCGAGTTGAGGCCGCCCCAGGGGATGACACCGACGAGTTGCAGCGAGAGAAAGCGCGTGCCGTCAGCGGCCGTGACGTCGTGCAGCGGCATCGTGGTGCCGAGGTCCACCGCGCTCCAGTCTTCGTTGTGGCCGAAGAGGACGCGCCCGTCGCGCCGCAGGGCGAAGGTCGTGCAGTGGTCACCGGGGCCCGAGCCCCCCGCGAGCTCCTCGAGCTCGCGCAGCTTCTCGGGCCCGACCCACGACCACACCTCTTCGATGCAGTTGAGCGGGAAGAGATCGCGGAAGTGGACTCCCGCCCCCTCGGCGCGCCCGCGCAGCTCGTCGACGTAGCCTGGGAAGGCGCCCTCGGCAGGCGGGAGCAGCTCCGCCTCGGCCCGTCGTGCGACCTCGTCCGCGCCCATGCCGAGGAAGTCGAACACCGCTTCGTAGGCCGCGACCTGTCGGGCGATGTCGGCGGCGAACCTCTCGCCGTACGCACGCCCAGCGGCGCGGCCGGATCCGCGCAGGTCGACGGCGACGCGCGGGAGAGATGGTCGCTGCGCGCTCGTCGTGCTCATGCCGCACCTCCGTCGTCTCGGTCACTGCCGTCCGCGGCCTTCACTCGAGCGGAGGGCCGCAGGCGGCGCCTCTACCTCAACTCTGCAGCGGCCACCGCTCCGGCGCGTCGAGCCAGGGCCGCAGGCGCTCGTAGGCGGCGCCGGCGCGGAAGACGGTGACGTCCGCGTACGGCCGCCCGACGATCTGCAGGCCAGTCGGCACGCCGTTGTCGGCGAAGCCGGAGGGCACGTTGAGCACCGGGCAGCGGCTGGCGATGTTGAAGAGCGGCGTGAGCAGGGACTCGAAGTAGTCCGCGAGGTCCATGCCCCCCACGCTCACCCCGTGGTCCACGTAGTCATCGCCGGCCATCAGTCCCCGGGTGGCCACAGTCGGCATGAGCAGCAGCTCGTGCCCGGCGAGCACGTCGGCGATCGCCTCCATGATGCGCGCCTCGAGGCTGAGGCCCTCGGCCACGGTCGTCCTCCGCAGCGCCGCGACCGTGTCCTCGGCCATCTTGAGGGCGTAGGGGTTCATGAGATCGCCGTGCGCCTCCGCCTCGGCCATGATGTCGGCGCCGAAATTGGCGCCGAAGTGGATGTAGGCCGCGCGGCGGACGTCTTCGCGCCGGACCGCGAGCTCGACCTCCTCGACGGTCGCCCCGGCTTCGCGGAAGGTCTCGGCCGTGGCCCGCGTGTTCGCCGCGACGTCGGCGTCGACCGGCCAGTCGCCGGGGGCGACGACCAGCGCCACAGTCAGGCCCTCGATGCCGTCCAGCTCGTCCGGGATCTCGAGCTTCGGCGCGACGCAGACGAGGTCGCGCGGGTGCGGCCCTGCGATCACGTTCTGGAGCAGGGCGCAGTCGGCGACCGTGCGCGCCAGGGGGCCCTCGTGGCAGTACTGGTCCAGGTTGTAGGGCGGTTCCTCGGGCACGCGGCCGAAGGGTGGCTTGAAGCCGACGACACCGTTGAACGACGCCGGGATGCGGATGGAGCCGCCGATGTCGGAGCCCGTGGCGAGGGCGGCCGTGCCCGAGGCGAGGGCCGCGCCCGAGCCGCCCGACGAGCCGCCGACCGCGAAGTCGGGGTTCCACGGGTTGCGCGTGACGCCCCAGAGACGCGAGTGCGTGAAGCCGGCACAGGAGAACTCCGGCGTCGTGGTGCGCGCGTGGACGATGCCTCCCGCGGCGAGGATGCGTTCGGCGACCACGGCGCTGTGGTCGGCGATCTCGCCGGCGTAGAGCAGCGAGCCGCCCGAGCACGGCTGGCCGGCGACCGGCAACTCGTCCTTGACGGCGACGGGGAGGCCGGTGAGGGGCCGCGGCGTCTCGCCGCGGCCCATATAAGCCTCCTCGGCGGCGCGGGCCGCGGCGAGCGCCTCGTCGAAGTACGTGACGCAGAGTGCGTTGACCGTCGGCTCCACGGCTGCGGCCCTGGCGATCACGGCCTCCATGAGCTCGACGGGGGAGAGGCTGCGTTCGCGAAAGCGTCGCAGGGCCTCGGTGGCGGGCAGGTACCAGAGGTCGCTCATGCGCTCTCTCCCCTCGGCTCGCGGGCGCCGGGCCGGAGTGGCGGGCCGCTCAGCCGCAGACTCTATCGCAGGTGCGCGGGTGCGGGGGTGCCATGGCACCCCGGCGGCAGCGTGCCGGCCCGGCGGCCGGCGGCACCCCGTTCGGCCGGCGTGGAGCGACACCCGATGCGCCCCGGCGCCCCGGGAAGGGCGCCCTCCCGCGCAGCGTGTTCCCGCGGCCGACGGCTAAGGTTCTGCCGCCGTCTGCCGAAGGTCAGTGGTAGCGGTATGAGGTGGGGAAGAGACAGAGTCGTACGCAGGGTCGCCCGTGCGGCGACCGTCCTCGTTCTCGGGACGGTCGCCGCGCTGGCCCTCGCCTGGGCCGCGCCGCGCACCAGCGAGGCCGTCGGCACGTGGGTCAAGTCGCCGCCGAAGGTCACGATGCGTACGGTGACGATCGAGCCGCGTCTGCAGGTCGGCCTGGCCGGCCCGGCCGAGGCTTCGCCCGCCGCGCGCCTGCGCAGCGCGCGGGAGGCCGGCACGGTCACCCTGGACGTCGGCGACGACTTCACGATGCTCGGTCTCATGTGCGACGTGCCCACGACGGACGCCGAGGTCGAGGTGCGCGTGCGCACGAGTGTCGATGGCGAGAGCTGGAGCGCCTGGTACGCGGCGCCGCTCGAGATCGCGGCTGACGGCGACGGCGAGGTGCGCGCCTTCACCGACGCGGTCTGGACCGGCGAGGGCCGCCTCCTCGAGGTCTGCGCGACGGCCGTGGGCGACGACGCGCCCGTCGCCCTGACCGGGGTCGAGCTCATGGCGCTCGACACCGACGGCGAGTCCGGGATCGTCGCAACGGCCGCCGCCACCCTTCGACAGGCGGTCGCCACGATCTCCGGCGTCGGTATCGCGGCGCCCGCGGCGGCGGCGGTCGAGACCCCGGAGTGGGTCACTCGTGCCGGCTGGGGCGCCGACGAGTCGCTGCGCAGGGACGACCCCGTGTACGCGCCGGTCAAGATGGCCTTCGTCCACCACACGGCGGGGGGCAACACATACGCGGCGGAGCAGGCGCCGGGGATCGTGCGCGGCATCTACACGTACCACGTGCTCGGCCTCGGCTGGAACGACATCGGCTACAACTTCCTCGTGGACCGGTACGGCACGGTGTACGTCGGTCGCTACGGCGGGCCGGCGAAGGGCGTCGTCGGCGCCCACGCGTACGGCTTCAACACCGGCAGCACCGGGGTCTCCGTCATGGGCACGTTCACCGACGCCGCGCCCCCGGTCGCCGCGAGGGACGCCCTCGGGCGCCTTCTCGCCTGGAAGCTGGAGACGCACGGGCTCGACCCGCTGGCGACGGCGAAGATGACGTGCGGGGCGACGCAGAAGTTCGACAAGGGCGAGACGGTGACCTTGCCCGTCATCTCCGGTCACCGCGACGTGAACTACACGGCCTGCCCGGGGGATGCGTTCTACCCGACGCTCGCCGCGCTCCGCAGTGCGGCGGCGGCGCAGATCAAACTCGCCTCCATCGTGCCCGAGCCGTACGCCGTCACCCTCGGCCTCTCGGCGAGCGACGTGCTCGTCGACACCAAGGTCACCTACAAGGGCACGGTCAAGACCGCGAGCGGCGCGCCTGCGGCGGGGACGGTGACCGTTCAGAAGCGCCTCGTGCCGGACGGCGCATGGCTGAACTGGCGCGAGGCGAAGCTCGACTCGACCGGCGCCTACTCGGTCGCCGTGGTCATGACGAGCGCGCCGCGCGACTGGCAGTTCCGTGCCCGCATGCCGGGCGACGGGGCCGCGAACCTGACCGGCGTCAGCCCGCTTCGCGACCTCCACGTCGGCCTCCCCGCGCCTTACGCCGTGAGTCTCAGCCTCTCGAGCTCTGAGGTCGCGGTCGACACCTCGGTGACCTACAAAGGCACGGTCAAGACCGCGAGCGGCGCGCCCGCGGCGGGGACGGTGACCGTTCAGAAGCGCCTCGTGCCGGACGGCGCATGGCTGAACTGGCGCACCGCGACCCTCTCCGAGACCGGGGCGTACTCGGTCGCCGTGACGATGACGAGCGCGCCGCGCGACTGGCAGTTCCGCGCCCGGATGCCCGGCGACGGGGCCGCGAACCTGACCGGCGTGAGCCCGGTCCGCGCGCTCCGGGTCGTCGTGCCGGCGCCCTGGGTCGTCACCCTGTCGCTGTCGGCGAGCGAGGTGAAGGCCGGGACGACGGTGACCTACAAGGGCACCGTCAGGGACGCGAGCGGTGCGCCCGCCACGGGCACGGCCGTCGTACAGAAGCGCCTCGCCCCGGACGGCGCCTGGATCCCCTGGCGGACCGTGACTCTCGGCAGCACCGGCGCCTACTCCGTCTCCGTGACGATGACGACGGCCGCCCGCACCTGGCAGTTCCGCACGCGCAAGGCCGGGGACGGGCTCAACCTCACGGCCTTCAGCCCCACGCGCAAGCTCGTCGTGCGCTGAGGGGCCGCCGGTGTGCGCGGGGCCCTTAGTCCCGCTCGCGGCCCGGGGCCCTGCGCCGGCCCGACCGACCACCCGTGCCGGCTGCGGCCGGCAGTCCGCTTTCCTCCCCGCGGGATTGTCCGTGCCGGCGCCGGCGGCTAAGCTGGTCGAGCCGGCCGGCGCCGGCGACCGACCCGGTCTGTCCAGCCGGCGCCGCACCCCGCCCCTCCGAGGAGCGCCCGTGGACGTCATCATCGACTTCGCCATCCTTGCCCTGCAGGTCTACATGTGGGTCATCATCGCGCGGGCCCTCCTGTCGTGGTTCCCGCAGCGGTACGGCACGCCGCTCGACAAGGTGAACCGCGCGCTCGTCGCGGCGACGGAGCCCTACGTCGGGCTCTTCCGCCGCTACCTGCCTCTGGGGCGGTTCGGCGCCGTGGGGCTCGATCTGAGCCCGCTGGTGGCCCTGTTCGTGCTCTTCATCGTCATCCGCCTCCTCCTCCGCCTTTAGGCCGTGGGCGTCGACCGCCCTCGCCAGCTGCTCGAGCGGACCTTCCGCTCGCTGCACATCCGCAACTACCGCCTGTACTTCATCGCCCAGACGGTGTCGATGAGCGGCACCTGGCTGCAGTCGGTCGCACTCTCGTGGCTCGTCCTCGAGCTCACGGACAGCGCCGTGGCGCTGGGCTCGATCGTGGCGGTGCTCTTCGGTCCCATCCTGGTCCTCGGCCCGTGGGCGGGCGTGCTCGCCGACCGGGTCGACAAGCGCTGGCTGCTGATCGTGACGCAGACATCGGCCGGCGTGTTCGCGCTGGCCCTCGGCGTCGTCACCGCGGCCGGCGTCGTCGAGCTCTGGATGGTCGGCGGGCTGGCGCTGCTCACCGGCATCGCGCTCGCTCTCGACATGCCGGCCCGGCAGAGCTTCGTCATCGAGATGGTGGGGCCCGACGACGTCGCCAACGCGGTCGGGCTGAACGCGGTCATCGTCAACGCCTCGCGGATCGTCGGGCCCGCCGTCGCCGGCGTCCTCCTCGTCTACGTGGGGATCGCCGCCTGCTTCTTCGTCAATGCGGCGTCGTTCATCGTCGTGATCAGCGGGCTACTGCTGATGCGGGTCGAGGAGCTGCAGCGGGCGCCGATCGTGTCGCGACGGCCCGGGCAGCTGCGCGCCGGGCTGCGGCACGCCTGGGGGGCGGTCAACCTGCGCGTGCCGCTCCTCATGATGGCCGTCGTGAGCACGCTGGGCTACAACTTCTCCGTGCTGCTCCCGCTGCTGGCCGTGCGCGTCTATGGACGCGGCGCCGGGAGCTACAGCACGCTCTCGGTGGCCATGGGCGTTGGCGCCCTCATGGGCGCGCTCCTCGCCGCCGGGCGCGCGCGCCCGTCCCGGCGCCTGCTGGTCGCCTCGACCCTCGCCTTCGGCGTCTTCAGCCTCGCCGTCGCCGCCGCGCCCGGCTTCACGTCCGGGCTCCTGCTCCTGCTGCCGATGGGCGCGGCCGCCGTCCTCTTCATCTCGACCACCAACGCCATGCTTCAGCTCAACGCGGCGCCGGCGATGCGCGGCCGCGTGATGGCGCTCTGGGCGATGCTCTTCCTCGGGAGCACGCCGATCGGCGCCCCGATCGCGGGGCTGCTGGTGCGCGGCGTCGGCGTCCGCTGGGCGATCGCCTTCGGCGGCCTCGCGACGCTGGCCGCCGGCGTCGGCGGGGCCTGGGCGCTGCGCCGGCGTCGCCTCGAAGAGGGGTCCTGCGAGGCACCCTGGTGTCTCCCCGAGACCGAGGAGGCCGGCGCCGTGGTCGAGAGTGCGCCGGTCAGGTGAGCGCGCCGCCGCGGGTGTCGTAACATACGGGGTCAGGGAGGGCCGGCGGGCGCCGCGCCCGCGCCGCGCCCGCCCCGTTCGCCGTCGGACGAAAGGCCACCGTTGCTGCTGCAGGGCAACCTCAAGGAGTTCAGTCTCCCGAACATCTTCCAGCTCGTGAAGATGAGCGCCAAGAGCGGCGCTCTCACGATCCGCCGCGACGAGGCCTGGGGCAAGATCTTCTTCACGAACGGCCTCATCAACTACGCCTTCTCGATCCCACAGCAGCTGCCGCTCGGCGAGCGCCTCGTGCAGGCGGGCCTGCTCAAGCCGGCACAGCTCAAGCAGGCCCTCGCCGCACAGAAGAAGGCGGGCAAGGAGGGGCCGCGTATCGGCACCATCCTGCTCGAGAAGGAGTTCATCGCCCGCGCCACGCTCGAGGAGGCGGTGCGCGAGCAGATCCAGGACGCCGCCTTCGACTTCTTCAGCTGGGCCGACGGCGAGTTCTCCTTCAGCGCCGAGGAGCGCCCCGACGACCAGGACGTCCTGGTCGAGATGAACGTCGAGAACGTCATCATGGAGGGCTGCCGGCGCATCGACGAGTGGGAGCTCATCTTCGAGCACCTGGGCTCGCTCGAGCGCATCCCGCACCTCGCCTACAACGAGGGCGTGGAGGACCGCGGCGAGGTGCGTCTCACCCCCGACGAGTGGCGCGTCGTCGTGCATATCGACGGTCGCGCCGACATCAACACTATCCTCCGCGACTGCGGCCTCGACCGGTTCCACGGCGCGAAGGTCATCTACAGCCTCTTCTCCAGCGGGCTCGTGACCGTCTCCGAGCCGGTGATCGACGGCATCGCCAAGGGCGTCAGCGTCTGCGTGCGCGGGCCGATCGACTTCTACAACGAGGTCTTCCTCACGACGCTGACCGACTCCAACGTCACCAAGCAGCTGCGCGTCGAGCTCATCGACGAGAAGGAGGTCGAGGTGCCGATCGTGGCCGGCACGCTGACCACGGTCGAGGGCGAGTCCGAGGACGCGGACGAGCTCGTCGCGACTGCCGAGGTGCTCGTCTACACATCGGTCGGCACGGTGTCCGAAGCCGCCTGGGCGCGGGTGGCCCGCGACGCCTCGGCCTTCGTCGTGCTCGTCAACGCGAACGACGCCGACAGCCTCCGCGCCGGGCGCCGCGACGTCGACTTCGTGAAGAAGTCCGACGACGTGCCCTTCGTCCTCGCCACGTACACGTCCATGGCCGAGGACACCGTCGAGCCCGACGCCGTGCGCAAGGCGCTCGGCGTCGACCACGGCGTCCCCGTCCACGTCTGCAGCCTGCGCGACCGCACGTCGGTCATCGGCGTCGTGCGCGCGGCGGTCGACCTGGCCCGGGGCGCGTGAACGCCTCATCCACACGATGAAAGGACGGGGGTAGATGTACTACCCGAGCTACCGGATGCGCCGCCTGCGCCGCACCCCCACCGTGCGCCGCATGCTGCGCGAGACGACGCTCTCCCCGGACGACCTGATCTACCCGCTGTTCGTGATCCACGGCGAGAACGTCAACAACCCGATCGCTTCGATGCCCGGGTGCGCCCAGCTCTCGATCGGCAACCTGCTGGCCGAGGTGCGCGAGGTCGCGCGACTCGGCATCCCCGCGGTCCTGCTGTTCGGCATCCCGGCGCACAAGGACTCCGCGGCGACCGCCGCCTACGACCCCGAGGGCATCGTCCAGCTCGCCGTCAAGGCGATCAAGGACGAGACCCCCGACCTGCTCGTCATCACCGACGTCTGCCTCTGCGAGTACATGGACCACGGGCACTGCGGCGTGGTCCAGGACGGCGAGGTGCTGAACGACGTCACGCTCGAGCTGCTCTCGAAGATGGCGATCACCCATGCCGAGGCGGGCGCCGACGTGGTCGCCCCCTCGGACATGATGGACGGCCGCGTCGCCGCGATCCGCAACGCGCTCGACGACGAGGGGCTGGTCGACGCCGCCATCATGGCGTACTCGGCCAAATTCGCCTCGGCCTTCTACGGCCCGTTCCGCGACGCCGCCGAGTCGGCGCCGGCGTTCGGCGATCGCAAGACCTACCAGATGGACCCGCCCAACGGCGAGGAGGCCGTGCGCGAGGTGCTGCTCGACATCGAGGAGGGCGCCGACATCGTCATGGTCAAGCCGGCGCTGCCCTACCTCGACGTGATCCGCGCCGTGAAGCAGGAGACGCGTTTCCCGCTGGCCGCCTACAGCGTGAGCGGCGAGTACGCGATGCTCAAGGCGGCGGCCGAGAAGGGCTGGCTCGACGAGGAGCGCTGCGTGCTCGAGGCGATGACCGGCATCAAGCGCGCCGGGGCCGACCTCATCATCACCTACTGGGCCAAGGACCTGGTCCGCTGGCTCGGATGAGCGGGCGCGCGACCAGCGGCGACCCGGCGCCGCCGCGCGTCATCGCCTGGGAGGTCACGCGCAGCTGCAACCTGGCCTGCAAGCACTGCCGGGCCTCGGCCGTACGCGGGCCCTACGAGGGCGAGCTGAGCACGGCCGAGGCCTTCGACCTGGTCGATCAGATCGCCTCGTTCGCGAACCCCATCCTCATCCTGACCGGCGGCGACCCGCTGATGCGCGCCGACGTCTTCGAGATCGCGGCGCGCGGCGTCGAGCGGGGCCTGCGGGTGGTCATGTCGCCCAACGGCACCCTGGTCACGCCCGAGGCGGCACGGCGCATGAAGGAGGTCGGCATCGGCCGTATCAGCGTCTCGATCGACTTCCCGAGCGCCGCCGAGCACGACGACTTCCGCGGCGTGCCAGGCGCCTTCGACGGCGCCGTGCGCGGCATCCGCAACGCCCTGGCCGCCGGGGTCGAGGTACAGGTCAACTCGACGATCACCAAGATGAACGTCCACCACCTCCCGGCCCTGCTGGCCTTGGCCGAGGAGCTCGGCGCGGTCAGCTTCCACCCTTTCATGCTGGTGCCGACGGGGCGCGGCAAGGAGCTCGAGGAGCAGGAGTTGCCGCCCGAGGAGTACGAGCGCGCCCTCGAGTGGATGTTCGACGCCCAGCAGGAGTCGGCGCTCTTCCTCAAGCCCACCGACGTGCCGCACTACTGGCGCGTCATGCGGCAGCGGGCGAAGGCGACGGGCAAGAAGATCGAGGTGCACCCGCACAGCCACGGCGGCCTGCACACGCTCACTCGCGGCTGCCTCGCGGGCCTCGGCTTCTGCTTCATCTCGCACCGCGGCGAGGTGCAGCCCTGCGGCTACTTCGACAAGGTGGCGGGCGACGTGCGCCGGACCCCGTTCCCCGAGATCTGGCGCTCGTCGCCGCTCTTCGTCGAGCTGCGCGACCTCGACGGCCTCAAGGGCAAGTGCGGCGTCTGCGAGTTCAAGAAGGTCTGCGGGGGCTGCCGCGCCCGCGCGTACGAGGCGACCGGTGACTACATGGCCGAGGAGCCGTACTGCGCCTACGTGCCGCGTGCCTGGTGCCCGCCGGCCGCACCCTGACGGCGCCTGCCGCACTCTGACGTCACCGCCGGCAGCGGCCCGCCGGCCCGGGAGTCAGTCGCCGCGGCGCTCGTCCGGCGACTCGCGCACCATCGTCCACGAGCCCTCGTCCGTCGCCACGCGGCGAAAGCCGGCGCGCTCGTAGAGGCCGCGCGCGGGGTTGTCGGCCATCACGCTGAGGCTGACGGTGGGGTGGCCCTCTGCCCGTGCCTGCTCTATCGCCGCCGTCAGCAGGCGCGTGCCGATGCCGCGCCGGCGCCAAGCGGGACCGACGGCGAGGCTGAGCTCGGGCACGTCCGCGGCGACGAAGCCCCAGCCGTGGCGGGCCGCGGTGAAGAGGCGCCACCAGCACGCGCCCGCCGGCGCGCCGCCGACCTCCGCGATGACGCCGCCGTCACCCGGCCGGCCCCAGCCGTCGACGTATCGCCTGACGTGCTCGTCGGCGAGGATCTCGTCGAGCGGCGGCCGCGGCGCCTCCGGCGGCAGCCGCCAGCGGTCGGCCTCGCGCACCATCTCGCAGAGAAACGGTCCATCCGTCACCTGCGCCGGCCGCAGGCGAGGCGTCGTGTCGGTCATCGGCCGCCCCGCCGGGCGTCCGCGACGGCGCTGCGCCGCGCGCCCCGGGCGGGGCGCGCCCCGAGGTCCGGCGACGGCGCCCCTCTACTGCTCATCGATGAAGTGCCGCTGCAGGCAGACGAGCTCGTCGGTGAGCCCGGCGCGCCGGTAGACACGCTGGGCGCGCCGGTTGTCGCGGCTCGTGATGACGCCGATCTCGGCGCAGCCCTCGGCGACCAGGCGACGCATCGCCTCGCGCACGAGCGCCTCACCGACCCCGTCGCCCCGCGCCGCCGCGGTGACCGCCACGTCCTCGATCTCGCCGGCCGGGGCCGCGTGGTACAGGTCGAGCGTCACCGAGTAGGAGAGCACGCCCACCGGACCGTCCGGCCCCACGGCGAGCAGGACGTGGGCCCCGGGCTGGTCGAGGTAGCGGCGCACGAAGGCCTCGTCGACCGGCGTGCCGTGGGCGAAGTCGCGGCCCATCTCGACGACGAGGCGCACGACGGCCGCCTCGTCGCCGGCGCCGGCTTCGCGGATCTCGACCCCGGGCTGCGGTCCCGCCCGCCTGCCGCCGTGCTCCGCTGCCGCGTGCCGCCCAGCGGACTTCGACGATCCGGCAGCCGACTTCCGCCCTCTCTCGTCGCGTCCGCCGCTCACAGGTGTCGCTCCAGCAGCAGCGAGGCATCGGTGAAGCCCAGCCGCCGGTAGAGGCGCTGGGCACCCTCGTTCTCGAGCCCGGTGGAGATGCCGATCTCGGCCACGCCGAGCCCTTCGAGGTGCGCCATCGTGTGGCGGAGCAGCGCCGTCCCGATGCCCCGCCCGCGGTGCCCCGCGGTCACGATCGCCTCGTCGACGGTGGCGCACTGTGCGGCATGGTAGAGCCCGGGGAAGAGGAACCAGGTGACGACCCCGACCAGCTCGCCGGCGTCGTCGGCGACGAAGGCGCCGGCGTCGTCGCGGGCGAGGAAGGCTTCGACCCAACCCGGCTCGACCGGTGAGTGCTCGCCGAAGCCCGCCGCCATCTCGCGGATCAGGCCGGCGATGGCGACGGCGTCGCCGGCGCCGGCCGCACGGATCGTGGCGTTCACTCGCCGTCTCCCTTCGTCGCTGGTCGCACGAGCGCGTCTCCCGAAGGCGCGCCCTTGTGCACGCTCTCACATGGGCCGCTGACCGCGTAGTATATGAGGAGTCCGTGAGTCCGTCCCGCTGGAGGAACGCGTGAACTTCGAGACCTCTGCCCGCCTCTTCGACGAGGCGCTCAGGTACATCCCGGGCGGCGTCAACTCGCCGGTGCGGGCGATGAAGGGCGTCGGCATGCCGCATCCGCTCTTCATCGCCAGGGCGCGCGGCGCCCACATCTGGGACGCCGACGGCAACGAGTACGTCGACTTCGTCTCCTCGTGGGGGCCGATGATCCTCGGCTGGGGTCACCCGCAGGTCGTGCAGCGCCTGCGTTCCGTGCTCGACGCCGGGACCAGCTTCGGGGCCCC
>DATHSP010000043.1:0-3111 GCA_035464075.1 Thermoleophilia bacterium
CTGAGCGGACGTTGACGAAGACCTCGGGCCGGGCCGTCTGACGGCTCGGCCCGCCAGGGGGCGGGGCGCCCGTCCGGCGCCCCGCCCCGCGGGAGCCGGGTCGCCGGCAGGCGGCCCCGGCTCCCGGACGACCTGAGAGCCGACGAGAGAGGGCGGAGATGGAGAAGGTCGAGTGCATCGTCGTGGGCGGCGGCCTCGCCGGCCTGTCCGCGGCCTACGGTCTCGCCGACGCCGGCGTCGAGGTCATGGTGCTCGAGCGCGGCGACTACTCGGGCGCCAAGAACGTGACCGGCGGGCGCCTCTACGCGAGCCCGATCAAGAGCTTCTACCCGGAGCTGTGGGAGGAGGCGCCCTTCGAGCGCGCCGTCGCCCGCGAGCTGGTGACCATGCTCGGCGACGGCGCCCAGACGACGATCGAGGTCGCCTCCGACCGCTTCACCGCCGACCCGCCGCAGTCGTACACCGTGCTGCGCGCCCGTTTCGACCAGTGGCTCGCCGAGAAGGTCGGCGAGAAGGGCGGTATGGTCGTCCCCAACATGAAGGTCGACGCCCTGCTGCGTGAAGAGGGGCGCATCATCGGCATCCGCGCCGGCGAGGACGAGATCGGCGCCGACGTCGTGATCGTCGCCGAGGGCGTGCTGCGGCTGCTCTCGAGCGAGGCCGGTCTGGCGGCCGAGCCTGTCGACCGTGATCATGCCCTCGGCTTCAAGGAGGTCATCGAGCTGCCCCCGGGCGTGATCGAGGACCGCTGGCACCTGAACCCGGGCGAGGGCGCCGCCCAGCTCTTCCTCGGCAACGTGACCGACGGGATGCTCGGCGGCGGCTTCCTCTACACCAACAAGGAGAGCATCTCGCTGGGCGTCGTCGTCGGCATGAAGGCGATGCGCGAGCGCGCCGAGAAGATCAAGCCGCGGGACCCGAGCGAGTCCTACGAGCTCCTCGACCGCTTCAAGGCGCTGCCGCAGATCAAGCCGCTGGTCGCCGGCGGCACGGTGGCCGAGTACTCGGCCCACGCGATCCCCGAAGGCGGCATCGCCGCCGTGCCGAAGCTCGCCGGCGACGGCTACCTGATGGCCGGCGATGCCGCCGGGCTGGCGCTCAACGCGCTGATCACGGTGCGCGGGATGGACTTCGCCATCGCCTCGGGCTACTACGCCGCCGAGGCGGTCAAGGCGGCGAAGGCGCGCGGCGACTTCAGCGCCGCCGGCCTCGCCGGCTACGAGGCGTCGCTGCGCGGCAGCTTCGTGCTCAAGGATCTGCAGACGGCGAGCCAGATCCCCGCGTTCATGGAGAACCCGCGGCTGTTCACGCACTACCCGCGCGCCGTCTCCCGCCTGCTCGAGCAGATCTACACGGTCGGTCCGGGCCCCACGCCCGGGCTCTTCAAGACGGCGTGGGGCGGCATCCGCCGCGACTTCATGAACGCCGGCACCGTCAAGGACGCCTGGTCGGCGCGCAGGATCTGAGGTGATGGGATGAGCGACGAGAGCACCGTGAACGGCGCGACGCCGGCGAACGACACGACGACGGCGGCCGCTGCGGACAACGCCGGCGCCGCCGGCGGCGCGAAGGCCGCGATGGCCATCGACGCCAAGCTCGGCCTCGACGTCTTCAAGCTCGACAAGGAGCCGCACATCGCGATCGACACCGAGGTGTGTCGCACGCTGTGCGTCGACCGGGCCTGCCTCTACGTCTGCCCGGCCAGCCTCTACGAGCTCGACGACACCGGCCGCATGACGGTCAACTGGGAGGGCTGCCTCGAGTGCGGCACCTGCATGATCTGCTGCGACAAGCGGGCGCTCTCGTGGAAGTACCCGAGCGGCCCGTACGGCGTGCAGTACCGGATGAGTTGAGGCGCGACGAGCGCATGAAGGAGAGGTGACGGCGTGGACATCGTCGTGTGCGTGAAGACCAACCCCGACCTGCAGATGGTCCGGGTGAAGAACCGGGAGGCGGTGCTCGAGGCCGTGCCGTTCAAGCTCGGCGACCTCGACAAGAACGCTCTCGAGACGGCGATCCAGCTGCGCGACGCCGCCGGCGGCACCGTGACCGCGGTGAGCGTCGCCGAGGGCAACCGCAAGATCCGCGAGACCATCAAGGAGGCGCTCGCCATGGGCGCCGACAGCGCGGCCGTCGTCGACGACCCGGCGCTGGCCGGGGCCGACCCGGCGGCGGTGGCGGCAGTGCTCGCCGCCGCCATCAAGAAGCTCCCGGCCTGCGACCTCGTCCTCTTCGGCGAGGGCTCGACCGACAACTACTCGGGCCAGGTCGGCCCGCGCGTCGCCGAGCTGCTCGGCGTGCCGCAGGTCGGCTTCGCGCGCAAGGTCGAGGCGGTCGACGGCGCCGTGCGCTGCGAGCGCAGTATGGACGAGATGATCGAGACGCTCGAGGTGGCGCTTCCCGCCGCCGTGACCGTGGTCAGCGAGATCAACGAGCCCCGCATCCCGTCGCTCATGCACATCATGAAGGCGAAGAGCAAGCCTGTGGAGGAGTGGACCCTGGCCGACCTCGGTCTCGACGGCGGCGCCGTGGCAGCGCGGCGCGAGATCGTCAGCAACCTCGCCGAGGAGCAGGACCGCAAGCACATCCTCTTCGAGGGGTCCGCGGCCGAACAGGCCGACGCGTTCGTGAACGCGCTCATCAAAGAAGGCGTGCTGGGGAGGTGAGGTGAGTCATGGCAGATCTGCTCGTCTACAGCGAGAGGACTGAGACCGCGCGCGAGCTGCTCGCCGCGGGACGCAAGCTGGCCCAGGACCTTGGGCTCGGCGTGTCTGCCGCGGCGCTCGGTGAGGGCGCGAAGGCGGCGGCCGCGGAGCTCGGGGCGGCCGGCGCCGACCGCGTGTTCGTGAGCGAGGACGCGGTCTTCGAGGGCCGCCCGGCCGACGCCGTGGCCGCCGCCCTCGCCCAGATCGCCGCCGCGGCCGGGGCGAGCGTCGTGCTCGTCGGCTCGACGCGGCGCGGTAAGGAGACGGCGCCGCGCCTCGCGCAGAAGCTCGGCGCCGCGTGCGTCAGCGACGTCACGAGCCTCGAGCTCGACGCGGGCGACCTGGTCGCCGGGCGGTATGCCTTCGGTGGCGCGACGGTCGCCCGCGAGAGGCTCGCCGGCGAGGT
>DATHSP010000044.1:0-7443 GCA_035464075.1 Thermoleophilia bacterium
CCCGGGGAGGCGGCCGCCGAGGCCGCCTTCGGCGGCGTCGCCGCGGCCGCCCGTCTCATCGACCTCAACGTGCACGAGGGCGCCCACCCGCGCTTCGGGGCCGCCGACGTTGTGCCGTTCGTGCCCCTCAAGGACGACGGCATGCCGGCCTGTGTGGCCCTCGCCCGCGAGCTGGGCGCACGCGTCGCCGCCGAGCTCGAGATCCCCGTGTACTTCTACGAGGAGGCGGCGCGCAGCGAGGCGCGCCGCAACCTCGCCGTCGTCCGCGAGGGCGGCTTCGAGGGCCTGCGCGAGGCGCTCGGGCGGGAGCCGGGGCGGGCCCCCGACGAAGGCCCGCCCCGGGTCCATCCGAGCGCCGGGGCGGTCGCCATCGGCGCCCGCGCCGCGCTCGTCGCCTACAACGTCGACCTCGAGAGCGACGACCTCGCCCTCGCCAAGTCCATCGCGACGGCCATCCGCGAGCGCGACGGCGGCCTGCCGTGCCTCAAGGCCATCGGACTCGCCCTCGACGACGGCGTCCAGGTCTCGATGAACCTCACCGACCACCGCGTGACGTCGATGGCGGCCGCGTATGCGGCGGTCGCCGAGCGCGCCGCCGCCGCCGGCGTCGCCGTGCGCCGCAGCGAGGTCGTCGGCCTGCTCCCCGAGGCGGCGCTGGTCGGCATCGCCCGCGAGGCGCTGCGCGCGACCGGCCTCACCCAGGCGCAGGTGCTCGAGTCGCGGATCCTCGACCTCGTCCTGGCCGGTGGCGCCGGTGACACTGCAGGCGCTCCCGCCGGCGCCGACGGCACCGCAGGCATGCCCGCCGGCGCCGACGGCATCGCCGGCGCGCCCGCCGGCGCCGATCACGCGACGCCGGCAGGAGGTGCGCCGTGACCTTCTCGATCGTCGCCCGCGACCGCTCGACCGGCATGCTAGGCACGGCGGTCTCGACCAAGGTCCTCGCCGTGGGCGCCATCTGCCCCTGGGTGCGGGCGGGTGTGGGGGCGGTGGCCACCCAGGCCTGGGTCAATCCCTTCCTGGGCCCCATCACGCTGGGACTCCTCGAGGAAGGCCTCGACGCCGCCGGGGCCTTGGAGGAGGCGCTCGCGGGCGACTCCTGCGCCGCCTACCGCCAGCTGACGGTGGTCGACGCCGAGGGCCGCTCCGCGGCGTACACGGGGGCGAAGGCCGACCCCTGGTGCGGCGACACCCGCGGAGAGGACTACGCCGTCGCGGGCAACCTCCTCGTCTCGGAGGAGACGGTCGCCGCCATGGAGACCGCCTACCTCACGGCGGACCCGGATCACGATCTCGCCGACCGTCTGATCGCCGCCCTCGAGGCGGGCCAGGCCGCCGGTGGCGACCGGCGGGGGCGTCAGTCCGCCGCCGTGGTCGTCATGCACCGCACCGTCGTCCCCTTCGTCGACCTGCGCGTCGACGACCACCCCGACCCCGTCGCCGAGTTGCGCCGCCTCTACACGCTGCTCACCACCGAGGACGGCGGAGAGACGCTGCGCTTCTGCCACGAGATGGCCGCCGACGAGTCGGCGGCCGAGGACCCGGCGGACTACCCCGACTGACGGCGGGGCGACGCCCCGCGCCCCCGGCCGGCGACCGTGTCGGCTTTTCCGTCACCGGCCGTCCCTATCATCCCCATTGACACGAACACACGTTCACCCTACGATGCACACGAACAGGTGTTCGACTCAAGGAGGCAGGGTGAAGGGTCTCACGGCACGTCAGGAGCAGGTCCTCGCGTACATCCGCGAGTGCCTGCGCGACAACGGCTACCCGCCGACGGTGCGCGAGATCTGCAGTGCCCTCGAGCTGTCGTCGCCGTCCACGGTGCACGCGCATCTCGCCAACCTCGAGCGTCTCGGCCTCATCAAGCGCGACCCGACCAAGCCGCGCGCCCTCGACATCACGCGCGAGCTGCGCCCGCCGCGCCCGCTGCCGCTGGTAGGGCGTGTCGCTGCCGGTCAGCCCATCCTGGCTGAGGAGAACATCGAGGAGCACATCGACGTCCCCGCCTTTCTGCGGCGCGACGACGGCGACTTCGTCCTCACGGTACGCGGCGACTCCATGATCGACGCCGGCATCCACAGCGGCGACTACATCGTCGTGCACCCGCAGCCGGCGGCCGAGAACGGCGAGGTCGTAGTCGCCCTCGTCGGCGACGAGGCGACCACCAAGCGCTTTTTCCGTGAGGGCCGCGCGATCCGCCTGCAGCCCGAGAACGACAACCACGAGCCCATCGTGCTGCCCGCCGAAGAGGTCCAGGTCGTCGGCCGCGTCGTGGGGGTGCTGCGCAAGCTATGACTCCCGCGTCCGTCGCCCTCGCACCCCAGCCCACGCTCGCCGACGCGGTCGACGAGGCACTCGCCGTCGCCCTCGACGGCGGGCAGGTGCTCTGTCTCTGGTGCGGGGCGACGGCGAGCCGTGTCGTCGCCGACCGTTTCAGCGGGCGCGTCGTCGTCCGTTGCCCCGAGTGCGGGTCCGAGCTCGAGGGTACCCGCCCGCGACGCCCTGGCGAGGGCCGTACGTGAGCGCGGCCCGGCCCACGGTGCGCGCGGCGCGGCCGACACTGCGTGATGCTGCTCGCCCGCTCCCGCGGCGCCGTCCTGGCCCGGCCGCGCGGCGCGCGCGAAGGCGCGGGCTGGTGCGCCTCGCCGTCCTCGTCTTCGTGATCGCCCTCGCGGTGTGGTTCGGGGTGCGCGTGGCGACGGCGTCGGGCTCCGTCGAGCCCGTCGTCCACGAGGTCCGTGCCGGAGAGACGGTGTGGGGCATCGCCGAGCGCACCTACAGCGCCGACACCGACCTGCGGCGGGCGGTCTACGAGATCGAGCGTCTCAACGGGCTGCGCGCCGGCTGCCTCCAGCCCGGCGACGAGCTGGTGCTGCCGGCCGAGGGCGCGCTCTGACGCACCGAGGCTGAGGCCCGGCGCCCTCCGTGACCGGCGCCGCTCTCGGGTATACTGTGGCGGCGCCGGGACGTGGCGCAGTCTGGTAGCGCACCTGCTTTGGGAGCAGGGGGTCGGCGGTTCAAGTCCGCCCGTCCCGACCACTACTACCCACGGGCGGGAGTAGCTCAGTTGGCTAGAGCATCAGCCTTCCAAGCTGAGGGTCGCGGGTTCGAGGCCCGTCTCCCGCTCCACTTCATCTCACCCGGTCACGCGCGGCGCAGCGTGGCCATCGCGCGCCCGTAGCTCAGCTGGACAGAGCATCGGACTTCTAATCCGACGGTCGCTGGTTCGAATCCAGCCGGGCGCGCCAGCCCCCTCTCGTCGAGCGCGCGACCGCCCTCGTCACACGCCTCTCTCGCTCGCGCGTCCCGCTCGCTCGTGCGTCCCGCTCGCGCGTCCCACTCGCTCGTGCGTCCCGCTCGCGCGTCCCGTTAGACCGCTCAAGGACGGGGGTAGATGCTCCGGCGACCCGTGATGAACGACGGATGAGAGGGCGGAGGCCACGTGGGTCAGACGAGCGATGAGGTGCGCCGTGAGGTCTCGGCGGCGCTGAAGGAGCATGACAGGGCCACGGCGGTGCGCATCGCCGTCGAGGCGGTCAGCTCGGGGGCGATCGACGTGCCGGCCCTCTACCGTGAGGTCCTCGTCCCCCTGATGCACGACACCGGCGAGGCGTGGCGCGCGGGCGACACGAGGGTCTGGGAGGAGCATCTCGCGAGCCAGGCGGTGCGCAGCATCGTCGAGCTCGTCTACCCGGCCGTCCTCAAGGTCAAGGCCGACGTGCCGTCGACGGGGAGGTCGGTCCTGCTCGCCTGTCAGCCCGAGGAGGCGCACGATCTCGGCCTGCGACTCGTCGCCGACCGCTTCGACATGGCCGGGTGGACGACGTACTTCCTCGGCGCCGACACGCCGCCGGAGGAGATCGTCGACGCGGCGCGCACGCTCGGGGTCGACGCCGTCGTGCTCAGTTCGTCGACCCACTTCCATCTTGTCGCGCTGCGGCGTCACGTCGACCGCCTGAGAGCCGAACTGCCGGACGTCCACGTGTGGGTCGGTGGACCGGCCTTCGCCGTCGACCGCCGGGGCTGGCGTGACGACGAGATCGTCGACCTCGATGCGCTCCTGGGTGACGCGGGCGCGCCGGCAGAGGCAAGGCTCCGGGAGGACGCGGACGCGGCGGAGGACGCGGACGCGCCGGGGGACGCGGACGCGCCGGGGGACGCGGGCTGATGCTGAGCTTCCGCATCGCCGCCCGGTTCCTGCGCAAGAGCCCCGTGCAGTCGGGGCTCATCGCCGCCGGCATCGCCTTCGGCATCGGCGTCCAGGTCTTCCTCGGCTCACTCATCATCAGCCTGCAGGAGAGCCTCGTCGACGAGACGATCGGCAGCAGCCCGCAGGTCACCGTGACCTCCGCCGCGGAGGGCGCCCCTGTCACCTACACCGCCGCGCTCCAGCAGGCGCTCGAGGCCCACCCCGAGGTCACGACCGTGGTGCCGACGCGCGCCTATTCGGCGATCTACACGCAGGGCGACGAGAGCGCGCCCCTCCAGGTGACCGGCGGCGAGCTCGCGCGCCTCGACACGATCTACGACCTCAGCGGCCGGGTGACCGCCGGCGAGGCGTCGCTCGAGGCCGGCGAGGTCATGGTCGGCCGCGACTTCGCCGCCGAGTTCGGGCTCGAGCCCGGCGCGGCCGTCACGCTCGTGCGACCTGACGGGACGGCGGACGAGGAGACCGTCACCGCCGTCGTCGACTTCGGCGCCGCCGCCGCGAACCGCTCGCTCGCCTTCGTCGCCGGATCGACCGCCGCCGAGGTCCTCGGGCAGGAGCCCGACGAGTACACGGCCCTGCAGCTGCAGGTCGACGACGTCTTCGGCTCGGTCGACGTGGCCGAGGAGCTCGCCGCGGAGCCCGCCCTCGAGGGGCTCACGGTGAGCGAGTGGCAGGCCGAGAACGAGGACCTGCTCGGCGCCCTGCAGGCGCAGAGCTCGTCGAGCTACACCATCCAGTTCTTCGTCCTCCTCGCGGTGGCCCTCGGCATCGCCTCGACGCTCGCCATCTCGGCGGTGCAGAAGACGCGCCAGATCGGCATCCTCAAGGCGATGGGGATGAAGGACCGAGGAGCCGGGCGCATCTTCCTCTGGCAGGCGCTCGTGCTCGGGGCCGGCGGGGCGGCGCTCGGCGTCGTCCTCGGGGTGATCCTGATCCTCGTGTTCGCCCAGGTCGGGACGACCATCGCCCTCGCCCCGCAGTGGGGCTTCACCGCCGTCTCGTTCGTCGTGGGCGTGGCCGTGGCCGTGCTCTCGTCGGTCATCCCGTCGCGGCGCACCTCGCGCCTCGACCCGATCGAGGTGATCCAGGGTGGTTGAGCAGCTGCTCGTCGCGGAGGACCTCGGCAAGACCTACGGGACCGAGGTCAAGACCGTCGCCCTACAGGGCGTGTCGTTCACCCTCGAGCGCGGTGAGTTCGCCTCGATCGTCGGCCAGTCCGGCTCGGGCAAGTCGACGCTGCTGAACCTCATCGGCCTGCTCGACACGCCGACCGCGGGGAGCGTCACGCTCGACGGGCACGACACCCGGCGGCTCGCCGGCAACGACCGCGCCCGGCTGCGCAACGAGCTGCTCGGCTTCGTCTTCCAGTTCCACCACCTCCTGCCCGAGTTCTCGGTGCTCGAGAACGTGGTGATGCCGGGGCTCATCGGCGGGGGCTCGACGGCGACGTTGCGGGCGCGCGCCGTCGAGGTGCTCGGCCTGCTCGGCCTCGACGGCCTCGAGGAGAAGAACGCGAACCAGCTCTCGGGCGGGCAGAAGCAGCGCGTGGCCATCGCCCGCGCGCTGCTCAACCGGCCCGCCCTCGTGCTCGCCGACGAGCCCACCGGCAACCTCGACACGGTGAACACGGCGGCGGTCTACGACCTCTTCCGCACCATCCACCGCGAGCTCGGCACCGCCTTCCTCATCGTCACCCACGACCGTGCCGTGGCGCAGCAGACCGACCGCATCCTCGAGGTCGCCGACGGCCGTCTCGTGCAGGACGTGCGCGACGTCTACGCGGCGCCGGCGGAGCCGCCGGCGTCCGGCGGGGAAGAGGTCATCAAGCCGCCGCCCGAAGCATCGCCGGACGGCGGGGAAGACGCAGCCGGCGAGTCCTCGGCGGGCGGCCCCGCACACGTGTGACGCTCGCCGGACGAGGTGGTATCCTGTCTTGCCGCCTCAGGCACGGCGGCCGGGGCGACCACACCCGGCCGCGGCGGCGTGTGGTCCCGGCGGTGGAGGTAGCTCAGTCGGTAGAGCTCCAGGTTGTGGCCCTGGCGGTCGCGGGTTCGAATCCCGTCCTTCACCCCAACTTCTCCCTTTGATGCAGGCTTAACGTCCGCGGGTGTGGCGGAACTGGTAGACGCGCTAGACTTAGGATCTGGTGGGCGTTGCCCGTGGAGGTTCAAGTCCTCTCACCCGCACCATCGCCTCCCGGGGCCGCCGCAGGCGGCCCGTTCGGGACAGGGCCGCGGCAGGCGGCCCGTCTGACCAGGGGCCGCCGTCGGGCGGCCCATCCATACGGGCTCGTGCCGCGCCTGTCGGGACCCCCCGGTCACGTGGCGACCCGTCGACCATTGGAGAAGCGCGAGTGAAGACAGAGGTCAGCCCGGCGGCCGAGAACGAGGTCGTCCTCAGTATCGAGGTGCCGCAGGAGGCCGTCGCGCGGATGTACGAGCGCACACTGAAGCGCCTCGCCGGCGAGGTCCAGATCCCCGGCTTCCGCAAGGGCAAGGTGCCGCGCGCCATGGTCCTCAGCCGCCTCGGCGAGGACTACGTGCGCGGCGAGACGCTGAACGACGCGCTTCCCGAGTGGTACGACACGGCCATCAGGGAGGCCGAGGTCGACGCCGTGTCGATGCCCGACCTCGACCTCGGCGACTTCGACGAGACGGCGGCGTTCTCGTTCAAGGCCACCGTGCAGGTGCGCCCGACCCCGGTGCTCGGTGAGTACAAGGGCCTCGAGGTGCCGAAGCGCGAGATCGAGGTCACCGACGGCCAGGTCGAGGCCCAGCTCGCGATGCTGCAGGAGCGCTTCGCCAGCCTGCAGCCGGTCGAGGACCGGCCGGTCAGGCACGGCGACTTCGTGCTCATGGACCTGGCAGGCTCGTCGGCGGGTGAGCCGATCGAAGGCGCCGAGGCCAGCGACTACATGGCCCAGATCGGGCGCGGCAACCTGATCCCCGGGTTCGAGGAGGCGCTCCAGGGCGTGGGCCACGGCGAGCAGAAGAGCTTCGACCTGACGTTCCCCGAGGACTACCATGCCGAGGAGCTCCGCGGCACGCCGGTGACCTTCGACGTGACTGTCAAGGAGATCAAGGAGAAGGTCGTCCCCGAGCTCGACGACCAGTTCGCCACCGAGGCCAGCGAGTTTGCGACCATCGCCGAGCTGCGCGCCGACGTGAGGGCACGGCTCGAGACGGCGGCCGCCTCGTCGGCCGAGCAGGAGTTCCGCGCCCGCGCCC